>CAMLLE010000253.1 GCA_946480555.1 uncultured Verrucomicrobia subdivision 3 bacterium | reverse complement strand
CCGCTCCGCCTGAGATTCAACTGCATGGTTCCGGTTGAGGCATCGAGTCAGAGACTCCTCACATCGTCTTCACTGGCGGCAGGACGCGTCGCTGTGCGCGCGCCGCATTGACCTGATGGCTGAGAAGAAAAAGCGCGGGTTCTGGAGAACGTGCCGGATTTATTTCCGGCGCTTTCGCATCGCCGTCTGGTGCTGCGTTCTCGTGCTGCTCAGCTGCGTGCTTTACCTCAACCAGGTTGGGCTGCCGAACTTCATCAAAGCTCCCTTGCTGGAACGCCTCCGAGCCCGCGGCATCGAACTGGAATTCACCCGGATGCGCTGGCGTTGGAATCACGGCATCGTTGCCGAGAATGTCCGGTTCCTCCGATCCGACAGCAATCTTCCTGGTCCGCGCTTCTCCGTTCGCGAAGCCCAGGTGCAATTGGATTGGGCCGCGCTGCTGAAACTGCAATTGCAGGTGCGCGGTCTCGTCCTGCACGAAGGCGAACTGACATGGGAAATGCCAGCGAATGAAACGTCCTCGGGCGATCAGCTTTCGTTGCAGAAAATTGAAACCCAGCTGCGGCTGCTTCCGGACGATCTCTGGGCGCTGGAGAACTTCCGTGCGCAATTCGCGGGCGCGGAACTGCACATCGGCGGCATGCTGACCAACGCCTCGGCCATTCGCGATTTGATACGGGCGCGAAAAACCAGGCCCAGCGAACCGGGCGCCGTTGAACGACGGCTGCGCCAGCTGGCCGATGCCCTTGAGCAGATTCAATTTGCCAGCGCACCCGAACTGCATCTCGACATTCAGGGCGACGCGCGAAATCTCCAGAGTTTCACGGTCCGGCTGAACGTGAACACGCCCGACGCGCGCACGCCTTGGGGCACGGTTCAAAATGGATTCCTCACCGCCGTGCTGCATCCCGCCACGAGCAATGAGCTGTCGCACGCAGAAATCGCCTTGGAAGCCGCCAGCGCGCGCACGCCCTGGGCAGCCGCAGCGAATCTGAATCTTCAGCTGCATCTCATCTCTTCAACCCCGGATACAAACGTGGTCGATGCGCGACTCGCGCTCAGCGCGCAATCGCTGGAAACGAAATGGGCGACCGCGAGCAGAGGACGTGTCGAAGCCCTGTGGCGTCATGCCTTGACCAACGCAATGCCGCTGGCCGGGCAGATCCGACTCATCCTCGAACGCACGCACTCGCCCTCGGCAAACGTCGAGCACGGCGAGTTCAACGCCAGTTTTGAACCCGCCACGAACGCGGTTTCCGTTTCCGAAGAGTGGGCGGCCTGGGCAAGACTCGCGCCTTACGCGTTGCGCTGGGATTGCGCCTTGCGTGGAGTGGAATCGCCGAAAGTGCAGCTGCGGACCTTTGCTTGCGCGGGGAGCTGGAGCGCGCCAAACCTCAATCTCAATCGAATTGCCAGCGAGCTTTATGACGGATCATTGCAGGCGCACGCTTCAGTGGATGTCGCCACGCGGCAGTTCAACTTCGGCGGTTCTTCCGACTTCGACGTGCATCGCATCGACGGCTTGCTGACGGCGAAAAGCCGCGCCTGGGTCGGTCAGTTCGGCTGGAGGCAATCGCCGCTGTTGAAAGCGTCGGGTCATTTGCAGCTGCCCGCCTGGACCAATCTCGCGAAAGCAGACTGGCGGAATGAGGTTCGTCCGAGCATCCGGCTGGATGGGCATTTTGCCGTTGGTGAAGGCAGCTTTCGCGGCGTCGAGTTCAACTCGGCGGCTTCGCATTTCAGCTATTCAAACTTGTTCTGGCGGTTGCCGGACCTGGTTGCGCGCCGGAGCGAGGGCGAGTTGAAGCTGGTTCACATTTCGAACGAAGCCACGCGCGATTATCACTTCCGGATTTACAGCGCGATTCATCCGCTCGCGCTCAAGCCGCTGCTCGAGCCCAAGCAGCATCGGATTTATGAGATTCTCGGTTTCGACCTTTCGCCGGTGATCGAGGGCGAGATTCGCGGGCGCTGGTACGACCACGCCAGCATTGGCGCGTCCATCCGCGTCGCGGCAACGAATTTCAGTGTTCGCGCGGAGAAGTTCGAGGCGGCGAGTTGTACGCTCGAATACACTAATCAGTTTATTCGCATTCGCGAAGCCCAGGGCCGGCGCGGCGTGGAATGGGCGACAGCCGAGATCATCGACATCGATGTTCCGGCCCGGAAGTTATACCTCACGAATGGGACCGGCGTGGTGCGGCCGCAAGGCGTGGTGCGCGCCGTGGGTCCGAAGGTCGCGAAGCACATGGAGCCGTATCAGTTCGGCGAACCGGTGACGGGCAAGGTGAACGGCGTGATTCCGCTGCGCGATGAGCGCGACGCTGACGTAGTTTTCGAAATTCAGGGCGGACCGTTCGAATGGTGGCGATTCAACGTACCTTTTATTTCCGGCCGAATCTACTGGCGCGGGGAACATCTCGAACTGCAGAACCTGCGGGCAAATTTCTACCGCGGTTCAGCCGTTGGCGACGCGGCCTTCGATTTCCGAAATCGTGATGGCGTGCGTTATCGATTCGACATGAAGGCGGACGACGCCGATTTGAACCTGTTGATGTCCGATCTCACCGATCGGACCAACCGGCTTGAAGGCCGATTGACTGGGCGGCTCACGATTGCGGAAGGCATCGCCACAAATCTCAGCACGCTGCAGGGTTCGGGCCGCGTGAGTCTGACCGATGGATTGATTTGGGACATTCCGCTGTTTGGCGTGCTTTCGCCGGTATTGGATGGCATTGCGCCGGGATTGGAACTGGGGAGCAGCCGGGCGCGGGAAGGATCCATGAGCTTCACCATCACGAATGGCGTGGCGCACACGGAGGAATTGGAGATCCGCGCTTCGATGATGCGGCTGCAATACTGGGGAACTTTGAACCTGGAAAGCCACCGCCTGGATGCGCGGGCGCAGGCGGAGTTGTTTCGCGACACGTGGGTGGTGGGCAAGCTCGTGAGCATGACGCTCTGGCCGGTGAGCAAAATTTTCGAATACAGGTTCACCGGAACGTTGCAGGAACCGAAGAGCGAGCCGGTGTTTTTCGTGCCGAAGATCCTTCTGCTGCCGTTCCACCCGATCCGCACACTCAAGGAACTGGCTCCTCAGCCAAGCAGCGAGCCGGGCTATTTCTTCACGGAGTAAAGCGAGCCAACTGCGTTTCATCGGGGTTCATCCGTGGTTAAATGCTTCGTCCCCCACAAGGAGCGCAATAAACGGCGAAGGATTTGGCAATAGCGGTGTATCGCAGCGGCGGGAACTGGACGATATAAGAGCCAGACATTCGGCAATCCGATGTCCCCACTTGGCAGCGCGATTCATGGCGCGCGCCACGGGGCAGCCTATACCTCCCTGGCTGCCCCGCCTTCATTTGCGCCCCCGTTCGGGTGATTCTGCACACGCCCGGCTTTTCTATTCGCGTCGCGAGCGCGCTTTCGTTTTGATGAAGCCGTGAAGCGCGTTCTCTTCGTTACTGGCACCGACACGAGCGTTGGCAAAACGGTCTTCACTGTCCTGCTGACCCGGCATCTGCTCGCGCAAGGCCAGCCGATGGCAGCACTGAAGCTGTTTTGCTCCGGGGGCCGTGACGACGCGGAAAGGTTGTTCGAACTCCAACGAGATCGACTGAGTCTTGATGAAATCAACCCATGGTTCTTCAAGGTGCCTCTGACACCGCTGGTTGCCGCCCGAAAATCCAGACGCAAAATCCAGTTGAACGAAGTCATGGCGCATGTGCGCTCCATTCAGCGCAAGTTCCCGCTGGTTCTCATCGAGGGCGCCGGGGGCTTGCTCAGTCCGTTGGGAGAACAGTTTGACTCGAACGATCTGATCCGCACGCTGCGGGCGATTCCGATTGTAGTTTGTCCGAACCGGCTGGGCGCGATCAATCAGGCGCGGCTCGTATTCCAGGCGCTGCCGTCGGCAGCTGAGAAACGAGCGCAGCTGATCCTGGTCGATCCGCCGAGGCGCGATTCGTCCTACGCTTCGAACATTGCACTGCTGCGCGAATTTCTTGGCGACAGGATTCATCGGCTGCCGCGGACTGATGTGCGCCAGCAAATGCGTAAAGAGATTGTGCGAACGTTGAACCAGATCAGCCGCCAAGTGTTACCGACATGAAGACGCGACGTGAGTTTCTCAAGGCAGCAGCTGCAACGGGATTTGCCGGCGCGGCGGGTTTGACCACGCAATCGGCTTTCGCTGCGGAGGTCAGGATTACTCCATCCGGCGCCGACGATCGACGCTACTGGCTTTCCGTTCTGGAACGATTGGCTGCGCCGGTGCTGGAGAATCTGGCGAAAGGCGAGTTGAAGCAACGGATGCCGGTGGAAGCGGCGAATCCAGACGATCGCCGGCGTTACACTCATCTTGAAGCGTTTGCCCGGTTGCTTGTCGGCATCGCGCCATGGCTGGAATTGAAGGGACTCGCGGGTGAAGAAGCGGAGCGACAGAAGCATTGGATCGAACAGACGCACAAAGCAATTGAGCGCGCCACAAATCCCGATTCACCCGATTTCCTGAACTTCAACCGCGGCGGCCAGGCCCTGGTGGATTCCGCGTTCCTGGCCCAGGCAGTCCTGCGTGCGCCAGACGTGCTTTGGAACGGTCTCACGCCGGTGGTGCGCGCGCGATTGGTGGACGCCATCAAATCATCCCGCGCGATTGGCACGCCTCGCGGAAGCAATTGGGTCATGTTCGCTGCAATGGTGGAAACCCTCCTCTTGAAGGCCGGTGAACCAACGATCGAAACGCGCCTCGAGAAGTGTGTTGAATCAATGCTGAGCTGGTACAAGGGCGACAGCGCTTACGGCGATGGCGAGAAATTTCACTTCGACTATTACAACGCGTTCGTCATCCAGCCGATGCTGGTGGATGTTTTGCATGAGTTGAAGAAACATGACGCAGCGTTCGAGCCAGTGCTGAAGATTGTGATGAATCGATCGCGTCGATTTGCGGAAGTGCAGGAACGTCTGATCGCTCCCGACGGAAGCTTCCCGCCGATCGGTCGCTCGATCACTTACCGCTTCGGCGCATTCCAGACGCTGGCGCAAATGGCGTTGATGCGGGAACTGCCGACAGCGATTTCTCCCGCGCAAGTTCGTTGCGCCATGACGGCGATGATCCGGCCGCTGGTGGAAGCGCGAGGGACTTTCGATCGTAATGGCTGGTTGCAGCTGGGATTCTGCGGCCATCAGCCATCGCTGGCAGAAGGTTACATTTCCACGGGCAGCTTGTATTTATGCAGCGTCGGTCTGCTGCCGTTGGGCTTGCCGCCGAGCGATGCGTTCTGGAGCGCACCGGCGACGGCGTGGACTTCAAAACGAATTTGGGCTGGCGAATCGTTGCCCGCAGACAAAGCGATGACGGACGATCCAGAAATCCCTCTGCCGCGACTCAAACGCCAGCAACTCTGATCAGGAATCGTTGCGAC
>CAMLLE010000252.1 GCA_946480555.1 uncultured Verrucomicrobia subdivision 3 bacterium | reverse complement strand
CAGCGGGTGTTTCATATTCTTTCGTAAGCCTCAGAGCCTGTCTGAAAAATACCGGAGAGCGGATGTGTGGTCCTCGACCAGCCGCAGGGCTTTGGATTTTTCCAGCGATTCTGAATCACTCACGTGCTGCGGCTGATCTCCGACACAGCCGCGCTCCATTTTTCAGACAGGCTGTCAGGCGACTTGCACGGTGCCCGGCCTCTGCTCCCTTCGAACAGAAGGACCAGGGTGAGGGCAATCTCGATGCTCTTCACAATTGCGTTAAGCACATTGCCGAATCGACGCGCGGACTGAACGGTGCGCCACCGCGCCAAGCGGCCGCCGGTCCAGATCGAACCGGCGGCCCCATTTCAGTTCATTGATACCACTGCGTCGCGATGTTTGCCTTGCCGGTCACCCCCGCGCCGAGTGTGATTGTGTAGTTGTATTTCTGAGGCCTCAGCGAGTTGCCGGTATAGACGTAGTCCGTGTTGCAGATCACGGCGATGATGACGCTGTTCTTCACGTTCGCCAACGGGATGGTGCAGGTGCCGCTGTTTACGGGCGTGCTATACCGGATGTTGCCGCTCGTGTCTTGATACACCAACTGGCAGCTCATATTCGCGCCGATCGGATTGAAGGTCACCGTCGCCGACGATCCGCTGACCGTGAGCGGAATCTGATTCGCACCCGACCAACCCGGCAGGGTGTAAGCCGCCGGAGTCAGCGTGGAGCCGCTCAGGGTTGAATCAACGTAACAGCGCGCCGTCCACGCCGGGCAATCGATCCAATACGGCGACCATTCCTGATCGATGGTGATTCCCCAGTTGTCGTTCAACAGTTTCTTGTAAGCAGTCTTCCAACCGCCGAAATCGCCAAA
This sequence comes from uncultured Verrucomicrobia subdivision 3 bacterium, assembly GCA_946480555.1. The sequence continues at coordinate 4,587 of CAMLLE010000252.1, read as the reverse complement.
CGCCTGGCGGCCGCGGAATTCCTTGATCAATCGCCGCATCTGCGCGTCGCCCAGTCCTCCTGGCACTTGCGCCAGATCCTGCAGCACACGTCCGCTCGCGGTACAGTAGCGCCAGACCCACGCGACACTTTTGTCACCGAGAATGACGGATAACGCATGCGGAAACACCTCGCCGTATTGCGTGCCGCCCAGGAGATTCTTCCAGGTGCATATCTGTTGATTGCCATTAAACATGTTCACGCCTTCCGCCGACGGCCCGCCAAAGCTGCCATCCTGCAGCCAGCCCGAGTAGCATTCGATGGGCATGAATGGCGCGACCGCCATGCCAGCACTCAGGAAACCCATGCTCGCGTAGCTGCCGGTGCGCTGCGCTTCCATCGTCGCCTGCAACCAGGTGTTTCCGCCTTCATGGAACCACGCCGAGTTGAAGCAACCCGGCATGCTCGCGTTGATGCAATGAATGCCCTCGTGAATCATCGCGTTCTGCTGGAACACGCGATCCGAATACGGACACGCGGGATCGAAGCTGTAAACCGGATAGTAGGACGCGAGCACCATGGGCCAGTTCTGGCCATTATGCCAGATGGCGCTCTGCCAGCCGCCGGTGGCTGTGTTTGGCGCGCTGTCCGTGCAGAGTCCCGAACCGTAGAGATAAACGGCACTGTAATAGCCATTGCGCGCGCGCAAGTCGCGCGGCCAGCGCATGGTGTCGGTGATGTAGGCAAAGTCGGTATTGAAGCGCGCGATCATCGGCACCCACGCTGCCGAGGTCACGAGCGAATTCCGATTCGGCCCGTAGCGGAAGCACCACCAGCCATTCGCATAAGTTCCAGCCACGTTCGCGCAATCGTTCAACACCTGAGTCGGCGGATTGAACGTGCCATATTCATTCACGTAATCGTACGCAATCGTCGGCGTGTAGGCCGGCCAGGTGTAATAACCGCCACTCGCAGTCACGGTCAGCGTAATCGGCGTCGTGCGAACAAGACTCCCGCTCGTTCCCGTGATGGTAATCGTGGAAGTTCCAGCCGGCGTGGAGGGACTCACTGACAGGGTCAATGTGCTGCTCGTGCCGGTGGTGGAACTCGGACTGAACGCAGCGGAGACTCCACTGGGCATGCCCGACGCGCTGAAACTCACGCTGCCGGCAAAGCCGTTTTGACGCGTGACTGTCACGGTGCGCGTGCCATTCGCCCCCTGCGCGATGCTGCCGCTCGATGGACTGGCCGACAACGTGAAATCGGGTGTCGCGGGATTTGCCAGGGCCTGGATTTGCGACGCGGTCAATGCACTGGCGTAAACTCTGGCGTCGTCGATCGTACCGTTCACAAAGTCCACGTTGTTTCCACTGAACTTTCCGCGGCCGATGGCGGTATTTCCGTTTGCCCGCCAGACCGGCGTGTAGGAAACAGATTGCTGCAACGTGCCGTTCACGTAGAGCGCCAGCGTTTTGGCCGAGGCATTGTAAACTCCGGCGAGGTGATACCAGGTGCCCGTCGTCGGTGCCGAACCCGCCACCGCCACGGTTGAAGCTGCGGACGACGAATCGCTCGCCAGCCGGTTGAACGCGAAACGCCCGCCCGCGCCGGCGTTCAGCTGGAGGTAGAAACCGCTGACCTGATTTCCATCGATGCTGAGGATCGTCTGGTAACCAGATAGTGAATTCAGCCTCACCCAAGCGGTGGCAGTGAAGCTGTTGGTTGTGTTCACCACCGGGCCAGAAGCCTGGGCGTAACTGTTCGCTCCAGAGAGATTGAGCGCAAATGCACCGAGGCGCGCGGAACTGGTCCAGGTGGCACCGGAACCGGTGAGCGTGGCGTGGCGATTGTTGCCTGAAGTGTCGCTGGCAGTGGTGCCGCTGCCCTGGTCAAAGGTCCAGAGCGCGGCCGGTGTTTGTGCCAGCGCCTGGCTGGCGGCGGCGAGGACTCCGAGAATTGCCGGAGCAAACGCACGCAGGATTCTACTGTGGATGGATGTTTTCATTGGTTGGGATTGCAGTTGAGTCCGAGTTCGTGAGGGACGAACTCGAGACGCATGTTGCATGCAGCCAACCAACTGCCAGGTCGTTCAGGGATCGATCAGCCGATCAATCAGTTGGGACGAGCTGTCAGTGGCGACCCGAAGAACACCTGCCAGTGGTAAGACATGCTGGTTGTCATTGCATGCACGGGCGACACTCTAATAGCAATTCTGCTTCTGCCCATAAGCTGAATGCACCGGCCAATGTTCGAAATGCACCGCGCCTGAAAATAGAAACGCGAGACCGCGGATAGACCACGGTCTCGCTCGGAACAGTTCGCGGCGGGAATCAGAAGTGGAACGTAAGCGTGCTGGAGACGCCGGCAAAACCGGAGTCTTCGACGAAGCTGACGCCCAGGTTCAATCCGATGCGATCAGTCAATGCGATGCGCGTCCCCACGTTGAAGGAATGCCCATGCAAATCTTCTTCGAGGTCACGCGAGTAATTATAACCAGCGCCCACACTCCACCGATTGTTGACGGCGTAACTCAGGGACAGTCCCGGGGAAAAAGTGGTGCTATCTTCGGTGATCGAACCGAATCCCGCATTGTCAATCGTGGCTTCGGAATACCCAATGCCCACGTGCGGGATCAGATTCACGCGGTTCTCCATCAGGCGCACGGCGTAACCGACTTGGGCGCCGATTCCCCAGACATCCATATCCACTCCCGCCGGAAGGTCGGTCACACCGAAATAGTCACCACTGACACCGATCAGAAAGTTGTTCACCTCGTACGAGGCCCCGCCGACAACGCCGTGGGCATCTGCGCCGCTGTTTCCAATGTCGTAAACAAATGCGTAGCCAAGCTCGGCATAGGAATAATTGTGAATGACCGGTGAATCGATCGGCTCAGCGAACAACGACGTTCCGGAAGCCAATGTGAGAACGAGCAATGTAGTCTTTTTCATGAATGGTTGTTTTATTCGTCCAACTCCTTGGACGCGGGTTGAACTACCTGATTACCTCGAGGAGGGCAAACTGAATCCAAAGCAGGATGACAGCTTCGACTCTTGTCTCCCGGTGAGGTTGCCTGGCCCAAAAACCCCACCGTGAATGGGCGAAAGCAATTGGGATCGGAACTTCAACGCCACGTGCAGCGCGATTTTCCACGGATGGAGAATCCCTGCCGTCGATGAAAACGTGAGTCCCGCCGATTCCGTCTTGCGGTTATCGCAGGTGATGCACGGCGTCGGCAAAACCGGTCACGACTTCCTTGCGCGTCTTCAGGTTTCGGATGCGAACGTAAGAGTCGCTGTCGAGCTTGGCCGTGGCGGCCGCTTTCAATTCCTGGGCCCGCTTGAATTGCTTGTCGGATTTCGCCGGTGTCAGCGGATATTCAACAGTCAGTCCGGCGGTGCGGAGGGTTTGAACCAGGCTCAGCGCGGCGCCGCGCAGGGCTTCATCTTCAATCATCACGTACGCGTCGATGCCCGCGTCAAACGCCGGCAGCAAGCCGCGCGCTTTGAGCAATTCCAGCAGAACCACGTCGCCCATGCCGAAGCCGAGCGCGGGCAGATTCACTTTGCCGCCGCTGACGAGCTTGATGAGGTTGTCATAGCGTCCGCCGCCAGCAATGGCGCGAAACTCGCCTTTGCGGTCAAAGGCTTCGAACACAGTTCCCGTGTAGTAAGCGAGCCCGCGAATGACGTGGTAATCCACTTTCACGAAATCGCTCATGCCACGCGCGGCGAGATTGTCGAGAATGGCTTTGAGTTCGACCGTGGGTTCGCCGGCCTCGATGAATGCGCTCACCGATTCCAGCGAAAAGCCGAGGGCGGCCAGCTTCTTCTGGCTCTCTTCCTTCGAATCGCGCTCCAGTTTGTCGATCGTCTGGAAGAACTGATACTCGGCTTCGGCGGTTTTCTCGCCCTTTCCATTCGCCTGGTAAAATTGCTGCCAGGCGTTGCGGCTGCTGAGGCGGACCACGAAATCAGCCGCAGTGAGGCCGAACGAACGAAGCGTATCGATCAACAGCGCGATCAATTCTGCATCGGCGGCAGGATCGGTTTCACCCATCAGGTCAGCGTTGAACTGGAAGTGTTCGCGCAGGCGGCCCTTCTGCTGTTTTTCGTAGCGGAACAACTGCGGAACCGCGAACCACTTGATGGGCTTCTTGTAGTTGCGTTCGTGCGCGGCGACCATGCGGGCCAGCGTGGGGGTCATTTCCGGCCGCATGGCGACGTGGCGTTCTCCCTTGTCTTTGAAATCGAACAGCTGCTTGACGATCTCCTCGCCGCTCTTGGTGGTAAACAGCTCGAGGGGTTCCAGCGGCGGGCCATCGTATTCGCGAAAACCGTAGCGCTGGGCCAGGCTCCGCCATTTGGCGAAGATGTATTGGCGCGCATCAGCACTCCAGACATCCGGGTGCGGTAGCGGTTCAGGGTAGAAATCGCGAAAACCAGGCAAACGTTCCATAAAAATATCGCGCGAAGGTAAGTATCGATCCGGGGCGTGGAAAGGGAAAACGCAGGCAAAACACAAACAGGAATTCAGACGCGCTGAATTCCTGTTTCTGAACGGAAGTGATCGTTAAGCCTGCGGTTGAGCCGGGCAGATCGGAAGAGCG
>CAMLLE010000251.1 GCA_946480555.1 uncultured Verrucomicrobia subdivision 3 bacterium | reverse complement strand
CTCACGAGACGCTGGGCCATGATCGCTTCGACGGACGATGCCACGAGGAACGGCTCAATGCCCATGTCGATCAAGCGCGTGAAAGCGCTGGGCGCGTCGTTCGTGTGCAGCGTGGAGAAAACCAAGTGACCCGTGAGCGCGGCGCGGATGGCAATTTCCGCGGTTTCAAGGTCGCGAATTTCGCCGACCATGATCACGTTCGGATCCTGGCGCAGGATGTGGCGCAATCCCATCGCGAAGGTGAGCCCGATTTCCGGCCGCACCGCAATCTGGTTGATGCCCTTCAACTCATATTCCACCGGCTCTTCCACCGTGATGATGCGCTTGTGGATGGAGTTGATCGTGGAAAGCATCGCGTAAAGCGACGTGGATTTGCCGGAACCGGTCGGGCCGGTGACGAGCAGAATGCCGTGCGGCTTGACGATCAGTTCGCGAATCGCAGTTTCGTCGTTCGGCGAAAAACCGAGCTTGTCGAGGCTCAGGAAAATCTTTCCGCGCGACAGCAAACGCAGCGATGTGCTTTCGCCATAAACCGTCGGCACCGTGGAAACACGGATGTCGATTTCCTCGCCCTTGATCCGGACGTTGATGCGGCCGTCCTGCGGCAGGCGTTTCTCGGCAATGTTCATCCCGCTCATGACCTTGATGCGGGAGAGAATCGCCGATTGAAAACGCTTCAACTGCGGCGGCATCGGCGTCTGATGCAGAATGCCGTCGATGCGGTAACGGATGCGCAACTCGTCTTCCTGTGGTTCCAGGTGAATGTCCGTGGCGCGATCCTTGTAAGCTTCCCAGATCACCTGGTTCACGAACTTGATCACGCTGGCTTCCTGGTCGCCTTCGGTGATTTCCTTGTCGCCGACCAGCAATTCCAGCGGTTCGTCTTCGCTGGCCTCGCCCATTTCATCCAAAGTTTCGGCGCCGACGCCGTAGTATTTCTTCAGCGCCTTCTCAATTTCGCCCTTCGGCGCGAGAGCAAATTCCACCGGCGCCTTTGCATCGAAACGCACCGCATTCAACATTGCGGTGTCGAACGGATTGCTGACCGCAACTTGCACCGCACTGTCCGTGACGTTGGTGGGCAGCACCGAATATTGGAAAGCGACTTTGGTGGAAATGCGGGTGCGGGCCTGGGTTGGAACTTCCGTGCGGGCAACATCGAGGTAAGGCCAGCCCAGCGCCTGGGCGAGTTTCTGGAGGAAAACGTCTTCGGCGATTCCGCGTTCGCGGCAGATGAAAGCGAGGAGAGATTCCTGGGAACCGTTTTCGACCGCCACGCGCCAGGCTTTCCCGTGTTCATCAAACTGCTCGGGAGTCACCAGCCCGATGCGGGCGAAGAATTCTTTCAGCGATAAAAAGGCCATTCAGTCAAAAACGGTCGAACGTTTCCCAAATGATTACACGCCAACCTAGGGAAAGTTGCGGGGAGGGTCAAAATTATTTCCGGTTCAAACGGTGTCTGCGGGATGCAAGCGCGAGCCGCTTCCGAAGAATTGCGTTGCGTTTGGCGCTCTGCGTGTTTGGGTTTGTCCATGAACTTCCCGCGCTTGCTTGTGCTGACGTTGACGGCTTCGCTGTTTCACCAGACTTTCGGCGCGCCGCCAGCCCAGGAGATGCGCGAGGCGGCGGACCGTTTTCTTTCGGCGCTTTCACAAGAACAACGGGAGAAGGCCGTGTTTCCATTCCAGACTAACGAGCGGTTCAACTGGGATTTCGTTCCGCGCTCCCGCCATGGGATTCCCTTCAAGGAGCTGACCAGCGCGCAAAACGATCTCGGCCGCGCTCTGCTACGCAGCGGGTTGAGCGCACAGGGGTACACCAAGGCGACCAACATCATCGTCGTGATCGAACAGGTTCTTCGTGAACTGGAGAATCAATCCGCCCGGCGCGATCCGGGTTTGTATTTCATCACGGTCTTTGGGAAGCCCGAGGCACCTGTCTGGGGCTGGCGCGTCGAAGGGCATCACCTTTCGCTGAACTTCACGGTGAGTACGAACGAAGTCCTTGCGGTCAGCCCGTCGTTCTTCGGATCAAATCCCGCTGAAGTTCCGCAGGGACCGCATAAAGGTCTGCGCAATCTCGGCAACGAAGAAGACCTTGGACGTGAACTCGTCACGTCCTTGAGCGCGGAGCAGCGGAAGATCGCGGTGATTTCTGAAACCGCGCCGCGTGAGATCATCACGGGAAACGCCCGTCGTGCGCAGCCCTTGCACCCCTTGGGAATCAGCTTTGCCGCCCTAACGGAATCGCAGCGTGACCTTTTGAAAAAGCTCGTTCGGGAATACCTGTTCCGGTTTCGCAATGAAGTCGCCGAGCGCGACTGGGGCAAAATCGAGAAAGCCGGATTTGAGAGACTCCACTTCGCCTGGGCCGGTTCAGTTGAACGCGGCCACGGGCATTATTACCGGGTTCAAAGCACAGACTTCCTGCTCGAATACGACAACACGCAGAACAACGCCAACCACGTTCACACTGTCTGGCGCGACCTCGCAAATGACTTCGGCGAAGACCTGCTGCGGCAGCATTATGAACACGCGCCGCACGCGCATTAAGCAATGGCAGAGAGCCACAGCTCAAGTTGAAGTCGGAGACCCGCTTTGCTGGGGAACGTAATTCAGCCAGGGCCCCAGCCAGCGTTCGAGTTCCGTGACGGACATTCCCTTTCGCTTTGCGGAATCTTCGATCTGATCTTTGCCGAGCTTGCCGACGGCGAAGTATTTGGATTCCGGATGCGCGAAGTAGAGCCCGCTCACGCTGCTGCCAGGCCACATGGCGAAGCTCTCCGTGAGCTTGATGCCGGTGTGTTGCTCCACATCAAGCAGGTCCCAGAGAATGGCTTTCTCGGTGTGATCCGGACAGGCGGGGTAGCCCGCGGCTGGGCGGATGCCACGATACTTCTCTTCGATCAATTCCTGACTGCTCAGGTTTTCAGCTTTGCCGTAACCCCATTCCTCGCGAACGCGCTTGTGCAGGTACTCGGCGAAGGCTTCCGCCAGACGGTCGGCCAGCGCTTCGGCCATGATGGCGTTGTAGTCGTCGTGCTTGGCCTTGAAGCCCAGGACAAGCTCCTGCAGGCCGATGCCGGACGTGACGGCGAAGGCGCCGATGTGGTCGGCGGGCATCTCAGATTTGAGATTTGAGATTTGAGATTCCTTCGGCGCGACAAAGTCCGCCAGACACCAGTTCGGCGTGCCGTCGCCTTTTTCCATTTGCTGGCGCAGGAAATGGAACGTTGAGCGCAAATGCTTGCGCGAGCCATTCGTGTAAACTTCGACGTCGTCGCCAATGGAGTTCGCCGGGAATAAACCGTAAACCGCCCGCAGCCCGAGGAGTTTCTTCGAAACAATTTCCTTCAAGAGTTCCTGCGCATCGTTGAAGAGCTTGGTTGCCTCTTCGCCGTGCTTCTCGTGCTGGAGAATCTTCGGGTAAACGCCGCGCAATTCCCACGTGTGGAAGAACGGCGTCCAATCGATGAATGGAACGATCTCCTCCAGCGTGATTGGAAACGCGCCCGCGTGGCCGTGCGATGAACCACAATCGCACTTGCCGGGATTGAACGGCGCGGACGACAACGTCCGGACGCCGACAAACTCTGGCTTGGGCAAATCGTCATATTTCAACTTCGGCGCATTCGTGCGGGCGGCTTCGAGCGATAACAGCCTTTCCGCACGCGTGCCGTGCGAGGCGCGGATTTTCTCAAATTCCTCACGGTGTTGTTTGATGAACGCCTCCTTGCCGTCGCTGCTCAACAAACTCGTCGCCACGGGCACGGCGCGACTGGCGTCAAGCACATGCACGACCGGTTCGCTGTAATGCGGCGCAATCTTGATCGCGGTATGCGCCCGGCTGGTGGTCGCGCCGCCGATGAGCAGCGGCAGTTTGCAGCCGGTGCGTTCCATCTCTCTCGCGACGTGCGTCATCTCGTCGAGCGACGGCGTGATCAGTCCACTCAAGCCGATGAGATCGGCGTTTTCCTTCTTGGCCGTTTCAAGGATCTTCTCGCACTGAACCATCACGCCGAGATCGATGACCTCGTAGTTATTGCACGCGAGCACGACGCCGACGATGTTTTTGCCGATGTCGTGGACATCGCCTTTGACCGTCGCCAGAACGATTTTTCCCTGCGTCTTCACGGCTTCGCCGCGGGCGGCCATCGCGGCCTTTTCCGCTTCCATGAACGGCTGGAGATACGCGACGGATTTTTTCATCACGCGCGCTGACTTCACGACCTGTGGCAGGAACATTTTGCCCGCGCCAAAGAGGTCACCAACGACGCTCATGCCCGCCATCAATGGCCCTTCGATGACCGCAAGCGGCTTGCCGTATTTCACGCGCGCCTCCTCGGTGTCGGCGTCGATGTAGGTATCTATGCCTTTGACGAGTGCGTGGGAGAGGCGCTCCTCGACCGTGCCTTTGCGCCATTCTTCTTCGGCTTTCGAGGACGAGGACGAGAACGACGACGAGGACGATTTGAGTTTCTCGCCGAGCGTCACGAGGCGCTCGGTCGCGTCAGGACGGCGATTCAGCAAAACGTCTTCAACGAGTTCCTTCAACTGCGGCTCAATCTCCTCGTAAACCTCCAGCATGCCGGCGTTCACGATCGCCATGTCCATGCCGGCTTTGATCGCGTGGAACAGAAACGCGCTGTGCATCGCTTCGCGGACGGGATTGTTGCCACGGAAGCTGAACGACACGTTCGACAAGCCGCCGCTGACTTTCGCATGCGGCAGGTTCAGTTTGATCCAGCGCGTCGCCTCGATGAAATCCACAGCGTAGTTGTTGTGCTCCTCGATGCCGGTGCCGACGGTCAGGATGTTGGGATCGAAAATGATGTCTTCGGGTGGGAAGCCGACTTCATCCACGAGAATGTGATAGGCGCGTTCGCAAATGCGAATCTTGTCCGCGAGCGTTGCGGCCTGGCCTTGTTCATCGAAAGCCATCACGACGACTGCCGCGCCGTATTTCAAAACTTTCCCGGCGTATTCCTTGAATTTCGCTTCGCCTTCCTTGAGCGAAATGGAGTTCACAATGCCTTTGCCCTGAATGCATTTGAGTCCGGCTTCGATCACTTCCCACTTCGAGGAATCGACCATGAACGGCACTTTGGCGACTTCCGGTTCGCTGCCGAGCAAATGCAGGAATCGGGTCATCGCGGCGACGCCATCAATCATTCCTTCGTCCATGCAGATGTCGATGATGTTCGCGCCGTTTTCGACCTGCTGACGCGCGACAGCGACGGCTTCCTCGTATTTGTTTTCCTTGATGAGCTTGGCGAACTTCGGCGAACCCGCGACGTTCGTGCGCTCGCCGATCATGATGAAGTTGCCGATCTGCTGGGTGAAGGGCTGGGAACCGGAGAGACGGAGAGGGCGTGTCTGCGTTTCCGGGAGCGCACGCGTCTCGCGTGCAGAATCCGGCGGGATGCCGGATTCCTTTTTCGCGATCGTCTCCAC
>CAMLLE010000250.1 GCA_946480555.1 uncultured Verrucomicrobia subdivision 3 bacterium | reverse complement strand
CGTTCCGCTGGATTCCCGGCTCCATGATCCCCATCCGCTTCGTCTTGGGGATCGTTGTGACGACAATTTCCACCGTGCTCCTAGCGTTCAACTGCGAGGTTTTCAAACGCTGAAACGCCATGCTCCAACTTTTTCGCGCCAATGTCGGACTTTCCATCAGCGTCGGCCTGCTCGTGGCTGGGGCGTTTGTCTGCACCATTCTCGGAGTGATCATGGCGCGCTCCGGCGTATCCTTGCGATCCATCTATTGGTTCGCCGGATTCTTCGCCTTGATCGTTGTTCCCCAAGTCATCGGGCATTTCTACAAGGCCGTCCGAACGACGAAGATCGAAGCCCCGCGCGCTGCAGCGCTGGAACAGTTAGCCGAGCCGAGCAACACAAACGCTGCGACCCGCAGCCTGGACGCCAAATCCCTGTTCGGTCCGGACGTTGACCCGCAACTGATCTCCGACGTGCGCGCCGCTTACGGCGATGTCTTCGCTGCCGCTGACTTCGCGCAGTTCGCCGTGCTGCCGAATGGCGAAACGGTTCTGCTCGCGCGCTTCAAGAATTCTTCAATCGCTGAAAAGGCTTGGGTGAATTACCTTCGCATCGCCGGCCTGCAAACGGGCGGCAAGGGCGATTCGCAACGCGGCTACGCCGTTACCCGGCCCGTCGGTGATCGCGTTTACGCGCTGCCGTTCGGAACGATGCTCGGCGTATGGACCGGTGCGAATGACGCCACGATTCGCGCGCGAATGTCGGCTGGCGGATTTGAAATTCCACGTCGCGCGCCGCTGGCCGCCGTAGCGGCAGGCATCCTGCCTGCCGTGGAGGGTGGCATCTTGCCACCCGGATCAACCTCCGCCACGAACGAGATATCCGAATCCTCCACGATCTCCGCCTCTGCCGCATCTCGTCCGCCGGGCTGGGAGCCCGGCTCTACGGCAGGCAGGATGCCTGCCGCTACTTCGCCGCTTCGCATCGCTCTGACCGCAGCCGCGCTGGCGGCCTACCTGTTCATCATCGTCGTCTATTATTTCAAAGGAGCCGCGTGGGCAGGAACGTCGCCGGCAAAGACTGGCATTGCGCCGCTCAGCGCGGGAGAAGTCGCGCGGCGTTTGGAATCCGTCAACGAACTCGACGTGCCGTTCCAGATCGAACGCGGCACACAGCCGAATGAATTCTTCGCCACGTGGCGTTATGCGGACGCGAAGTGGATTGACCTGCATCGCGCCCGCGGCATGAAGCGCACCTTGCGCATCCGCATGGTGCTGGACGAAACGACCCGCACTGTTCGTGCGACGGATTATGTGGCGAGCTTCGATTGGTCGGCGGGTCGCGGTGGCGCGAATCTCGAATGGAAGACCGGTTTCGGCATCGTGTTCTTCCAGTACGAACATCAGCGGGTATTCGGTTTGCAGCTTGACGAACAAGGCCGGTTCAAGCCGGAATTGAGTTACGCCTACACGTTCAACTTGCAGGAGATGAAATCGCCGCTCATCGAAGCCGTGACCCGCGCCGGCTGGAGCTGGCGGCCCACTGTCTGGCAAGGTCCAACGTGGCTGCGCTGGTTGACGGAGTAGTGGCATCTCGAAACTCAATTTACCCCACATGACTTGGCTCACTTCCATTTTTGTTTCGCTTCTCTCGGGCGTCGCCGGCCTGCTCCTCGCGGGCTTCATCTCCAATGCCTGCGTCTCCTGGTATAGCGTGTCCAGTCGCGAAGGCGCGGCTGGCTACTTCGTCATCTTCACGGCGATCGGCGGCGGCATTGCGGGATTCATCGTCGGGCTGATCATTTCGCGCGTCGTCGCTGCGAACTATGGCGGGGGCTTTTCCAAGGAACTCGGTGCCGCCCTTGGCGTCGTGCTGGTCGTTGCGGGTATTGCCGCCTTGCTCTGCCGCCTGCTGGCGGATGTGCCGCCGACGATCGAGGGACGCGAGTTGATGCTGGAAGTGGAATTTCGGTTCCCGGCTTCGACCAACACCGCCATGCCGCCGACAGCGGAAGGCAAATGGACATTTCAACTCGCGTCGCTGGCGGGTTACACGCAGCGGAAATCGGACACCGGCACGGTCGTGACGGACAAAGCGCGACTTGAAAACGGTCGTTGGATTGTGCCCGCGGAAGTCTTGCTGTTCACCGAGCGAGGCAAACGCAGCGTCGGTCTGTATCGCGACGAGTCCAAAGATGTCTTCGGCTTTATGTTGCCGTTGCCGCGTCGGCCCGGAACACAATTCCTCGAATGGAGCGATTGGATTCCGCGCCAGCAAGGTGACGGTCAGCCCTGGCCCGCAGACAAAATGTCCTGTCGTTTTCGCGTGCAGAAAATCCCGCCGCCGACACCGCCGAAAACGCAGGCGGAATATCAACTGGAGGAAGACGCGCGCAAGGAAGCGGAGTTTCTCGCCATCCCCGCCGACGCACCGGTGGAAAGCTGGTTTCCGTATCTCACCCACGAACAACCGCAAACCGAACGCGCGCGAAAGCTCGTCGCGAGCCGGCCGAATCTGGCCTTGGAACTCCGCCAGCTCGCGCTTGGCAATGACGCACGCCAGGCCAATGCGGCTTTGCGACTCATCGGCGAATTGTCGCATCCCAATGCTGAATACGTTGCCGCAGTCGAAACCGCGGGGCGCGACATCGCCGAGCGCATCCGCAAGTTCAACGGCACGCCGGTGGAAGCGGATCCCAGTTACGAAGGCGCAGCCGATGTTTCGATCCGGTTCAACGGCTGGATGGAGGCCGCGCGGCAGTTGCGCACCAAGTGCAATGGTGATTTCACCACCGAACTGAAACCGATCCTCGAACTTTCGCGCGTCCGCACCGACAACCACGTCATGCGAACGGATGTCTGCCGCGTCGCCAGTTACTATCTGCATCAATGGGCCGGAGTCGAACCATTGCCCACCGATCCGAAACCGCGTTGAATCGTGAATCTCACCCTGGAACAACAAAAGGAACTCGCGAAGTTTCCGCCGGCGCTGCGTGTGTTGATTGAATCGGAACTCGCGGTGGGCAATGCCATCGCTGAGGTGGGCCATAGTTTTCCCGCGCCGCCGGCGGGTGCGTATTTCAAGCTGGCAAACAAAGTCACGACCCGGCCCCGCTCCTCCAGCGATGACATCAGGTTCTACGAGCGGAACAGCTCGATTTATTCCGGCGAGTTCACGGATGCGAAGCGGTTTTACTTTGTTCTCGAACCACCGAATCCCCCGCCGCCCGAGCCGGATATGAACGCCATCCGCAACGCGCAGAATCCGAAGCCGGATTCGTTGACGCGACTGGCGGAACGCAGCACTGGCTCAAGCGTTGAAATCGCGCTTGGCGAATCGTCCTCATCCTCGTCCTCGTCCTCCTCCTCGATTCCCCTGGGAACGCGTGAACAGACCGGCGATTCGTCTCAGCCACCACGCCGGGTTCTGGAATCCACCGAAACTGCCACCGGTGCAATCCGCATTCTGCATTTCGAGGATCGGCGGCCGCCACACGAAGTTCTATTCGCGCTGGAACGGGAGTTGATGACGTTGTTCGCCGGGGCGATGGACAACGGACAATTGCGCCTGCTGGCGCGGGGCAACGTCAGCGGGGCGCGCTACAACTTCGAGCTGCGATTTGAAGCGGCGCTGTTCTTTCGCAATTGTTACTCGTTTCGCGTCGAGGTGTCGTGGGCCGAGCAGCCGGCAAACACGCACGACTATTTTCGCAAGACGGCGGACAGCTGGTTCGGTTTGTGGACGCGCGACTTGATGGCGGCCAATCCCCCGAAAGCGGATGCGGGATCAGCGGAGCGCTATCGCAAGCTGGCCGAAGCGGCGCTTGGGACGGAGTCGCATCTCGATTCCGTCCCGGCGATTCAACGCGAGATCATAACTGGAATGAAACGCGGCGGTTCGTATGGCAACTCGCACAAGGAAGGCGGCACGAACATTTGTTGGAAGGACGGAAAGTTCGTTCGATCCGACTACGGCGATTACCCGGACCTCAAAGAGTTCACGGATGAATCGGAGTTCCTGAAAATGCTGCAACAGTTCTGTCACTGGGACGTCCGCCGACTCGCTGGTACGAATGCGCTGTCCGAGTTCGACACATGGAAATTGATCCTGCGCCGCCTGCGTCCCCAATAGACTGCCATGTATTACAGATCCCCTGTCGCCCTCGGTCTGATCGTCGTCATTCTTGTGCTGCTCGCAGCCGGCTTGGCCGGATGGCAATTCATGACGATCAAATCCACCGGAACGCCGCTCGGCCCGGCCTTCCGCACGCCCACACACATTCTTCAACTCATCAGCACCACTGAGCGCTACCTTCCGAAGTTGCATCGCGCGCCAGGCCAGGACCGTTTCCGCATTGATCTGCTGGCCGTCGCCATCGCCGACCCGGCCCAGCAAAAAACCTTCACGCTCCTGCGACAGCAACAGGCGAACGCGCTGACGCCGGTCACAAAAATTCTCGGAACAGACGGCGACGTGGCGTGGATTCAAGCGCTCGAAGTTTTTGCGGTGAATTTGAAAACGGGCCGCATTGCGCGTGAGGCGGACTTGCGGAAGGCAAACCCGGAACTCGAATTGTTCCTGACTTCTGCCAGGCCGGACTTCACGGATCGCTTCGTGGCAGTGTCCCCGGATTGGAGTCAGGCGTATGCGTTCTCTGGCGAGACGCTGAAGGCGACCGCGTGCCCACCGCCACCGCGCAGTTCCGGGATGGAAACACTGGGCAAAGATCGCCTTGAAGGCAGCTTGTGCTCTGGCGGCTTGGTTTCGACCAGCGAATGGATCGCAGTGGCGACCGCTGCAGACGCCAAAAGCGATTTCAAACCCGGCTTTTCGCTGCCACGAGACTTCACCGCTGGCGAAAAGGATCACGTCCGCCAGCTGTATTGCGGCAAAGTGGACACCGGCGGGGCGCGTCCGCGCATCGAGACAAGCGAGCGTCTCAGTGCGACCGAGTATCGCGCGGCGGCTTTTCTCCGCGCCAAACCCGGAGGTCTCATTCTTCAAGCGAGCGATCCCGCCAGCTTGTTTCTTCTGCATCGCGCCGGGACGGAATTGTTCGCGCCGTTCGCCCTGACGCGCATTGCGCCCGACGGGAAACCGATCTGGAAAACCGCCACTGGCATGGGTCGCCTGCACCAGGCTTTGCCGGGCGCAGACAGCATCGCTTTGATCGGCGAACGTCCGTCGGAACCGAACAAGGTGCCTGAACCCGTTCTCGTCCTGGTCAACGTGGCGACGGGCGCAACGAACACCGTTTCCCTCTGGCGATGAATTCGCTTCGTGTGGCCTGAGGCTGGCGCTCCAAGCAAAGTGGCAACCGGTCACCCAATTCATCCTCGCATCTGAGTGTCAGGACGAAGTGACTGGCCTGGTTTGCTGTGACTGCCGTTACTATGTTCGATTCATGCCCGCTGTGACCAGCGGTTGTCGAACTGATTATAGCGTCTCTCCAAATTCATTTCCGGATCATCTCACCGCGGAGGCGCAGAGGCGCGGAG
>CAMLLE010000249.1 GCA_946480555.1 uncultured Verrucomicrobia subdivision 3 bacterium | reverse complement strand
CGTTTCAGACATTTTTGCGCGAACATCCCGGTTCTGAGTTTACCCCGATCGCTGCACTCGGTTCTGCAAATTCCCTGGAGGCGCAGGGCAAAACGGACGAAGCGCTCAAGGCATACAAGGACATCACAGAACGCCGCGCGAACGAGTCCATCGCACCCCAGGCGCGTCTCGCACTGGCACGGCTTTATCAGGCCCGGGGAGAATTAACGCAGGCTCGTGACGCCTATCGCCAGCTCGCTCAGTCGGGCATGGGCTCGGCTGCGCAGGAAGGAATGCTCCAGCTTCAACTGCTCATGCGCAAGCACCCTGAACTCATGGAGACCGCTGCTCCCGCGGCCACGCCGATGAGCGTTGCACCGGCGACGAATGTGCTTTCGACCAACAGCGGTGCCACGAATCTTCCAGCCGTCCAAATGCAGCCCTGAAGCTGCCGCAGTTCCTGACCACCTCATGAAGTTAACCATCATCGGCACCGGCTACGTCGGCCTCGTAACAGGAACCTGTTTCGCAGAAGTTGGCCATCAGGTCATTTGCGTCGACAACGATGCGAAGAAAGTCGAAACGCTCCAGGCCGGCGGCATTCCGATTTATGAACCGGGCCTCGAAGAATTGGTGAAGAAGAATGTTACCGAAGGGCGTCTCCGGTTCACCACCAGCACCGCAGAAGGGGTCGAGAAATCCGACATCATTTTCATCGCGGTGCCCACGCCTCCCCAACCGGACGGTGCCGTGGATTTGAGCTTCATCGAAAAGGTCGCGCGGGAAATCGCCAGCGCCATGACGAGTTACAAAATCGTCGTGGACAAGAGCACGGTTCCCGTGAAGACCGGCGACAAGGTCTCGGAAACCATCAAGCGCTATTGCAAGGCGAAGGTGGAATTTGACGTGGTCAGCAACCCTGAGTTCCTTCGCGAAGGATTTGCGGTGGACGACCTGATGCATCCGGATCGCGTGGTGATTGGTGTGAAGAGCGACCGTCCAGTGGTTGCGATGAAGGAAGTTTACGAACCCTTCAACGCGCCCATCATTGTTACGGACATCAACTCGGCCGAGCTGATCAAGCACGCGTCCAATTCGTTCCTTGCGCTGAAGATTTCATACATCAACGCCATCTCCGTCATCTGCGAAGCCACGGGCGCCAACGTCACGGAAGTTGCCAACGGCATGGGCATGGATGCGCGCATTGGGCGGCGATTCCTGGATGCGTCGCTGGGCTTTGGCGGCAGTTGTTTCCCGAAGGACCTGAGCGCGTTCATCAAGATTTCCGAGCAGGTTGGCTACGATTTTGGCCTGCTGAAGGAGGTGCAGCGCATCAACGCCGAACAGATGAACCGTTTCGTGAAAAAGATTTCCGAAACGCTCTGGGTGCTGAAGGACAAAACGATTGGCGTGCTGGGCCTGGCGTTCAAGCAGAACACGGACGACGTCCGCATGTCGCCGGCGATCGATCTCTGCCATCGATTGCAGAAAGAAGGCGCTGCGCTCCGGGTGCATGACCCCAAGGCGATGGACAAAGCCCGTGCGCTGCTCAAGGACGTGACTTTTGTGGACGATATGAACGCCGTCGCTGCAGGCTGCGACGCGCTCGTGATCGCGACGGAATGGGAGGAGTTCAAGCAGCTCGACCTCGAACGCGCGCGCGCTGCGATGACGCATCCCATCATGTTTGACGGCCGCAATCTCTTCGATCCTGCCGAGATGGACAAACTCGGATTCATCTACAAGAGCATTGGCCGTTGAGGTTGAGCTGGATTCGAATTTGAGGTTTCGCGTTATGGACGAGGCGGCTTCAACTCGAAATCCAAAGCACGAAACGCCAGACGCGATCGATGTTTCCGCGGGACTGGTTTTCCGGAACGGCCAGCTTCTGATCACCCAGCGCTACACGGATGCTCATCAAGGTGGTTTGTGGGAGTTCCCCGGCGGCAAACGCGAGTCGGACGAAACGTTCGAGCAATGCCTTGTCCGCGAGTTGCGCGAGGAGCTGGGGATTGAAGTTCAAGTCGGCGAATCCGTCGCGGACGTCACGCATTCGTATCCGGAGAAAACCGTGCGGTTAAAGTTTTTTCATTGCCGCTGGATTGCGAACGAACCACAGGCTCTGGGCTGTCCCGCGTTCCGGTGGGTGAAACTCGATGAGCTTCCTCAGTTCAGCTTTCCCGCTGCGGATGCCCAATTGCTGGAGCAGCTTCAGACTTCGCCCGCCTTCTGGCGCTGAGCCTGCCTTTGCTGGCTGGGGCTCATGGAATTGAGGTTCTGATTGAAAGGGGGTGCATTCGAGGGGCGTTCTCGTAATCGCCCCCATCCTTCCCGATTGTTTGGGGTTTTCGAGAACGCGAACGAGTACGATATTGCCCGTTTTCAATTACCGATCCTGGGATTGAGAGTTATGGAATTGCCGCTTGCCAACGGCCGTGCGGAGGTTCATGTTTCGTTCACTTCTGGCGGTCAATTCCGCCGGTTTTCTCCCGGCAAAACCCGAGTGGCTGAGGAGTCGTCATTACCGTATGAGCAGTGAACAACCGATCGAACTGGAAGGCGTGATTAAAACCGTGCTTCCGGGAACCATGTTTCGCGTGATGCTGGACAACCAGCACGAAGTGCTGGCGCACATCTCTGGCAAGATGCGCAAACATTTCGTGCGCCTCACCGTCGGCGATCGTGTCCGCATGGAAATGTCGCCTTACGACCTGAGCAAGGCGCGCATCACGTTTCGGTTGAAGTAGAACGGAACTGGCGCTGCGGACTTGGCAAGAAGTGGCACAAGTCCCAATCGCGGCGGGCTCCAACTTCCCGGAAGGGCTTCGTCCTGGGATTGCAGTTTCAGGGTCTCGCGGGTCGTCCCAGTTGCGCTAGATCTTTGCGGCGTTCGCCATCTGGGCCAGCAGGCGATCGTTCAATTCCTTGGCCGCGTTGTAGCCGGACATCTTGAGCTTCGTCTGGAATGCAGCCACTTCGATCAAACGCGCGAGATCGCGTCCCGGCCGGACGGGGATGGTGATATGCGGAACGTCGATCCCAAGGATCTTCACAAACTCCTGCTCCATTCCCACACGGTCCACATCCTCCACTTCATTCCAGCCCTTGAGTGAAACCACCAGGTCGATGCGCTTCTTGCCGCGGATGCTTTTCACCCCAAACATTGCGCCGACATTGATGATTCCAATGCCGCGGACTTCCATGTGGTTGCGAGTGAGTTCGGCGCTCGTGCCGATCACGTCCTTCCCATCGATGAGCGTCA
Source organism: uncultured Verrucomicrobia subdivision 3 bacterium (assembly GCA_946480555.1). The sequence goes on along the minus strand of CAMLLE010000249.1, from coordinate 2,265 downwards.
CTTTTGTGATGTCATCCGCGACGAGGCTGTAGCCACGTTCGATCAACGCCAGCACGCTTTCGCTTTTGCCGATGCCGCTTTCGCCCTTGATGATGACTCCGACGCCGAGGATGTCCACCATGCTGCCCATTTCAGTGCCGCGGGGCGCGAACATCGCTTCCAGCGCGAGCGTCGCGAGGTTGATGAACTTCATCGTGATGAGATGCGTCTGGAAAACGGGAATCTCCGCAAGCTCGGCGGCTTTGAGGAACGCCTTATCCGGCCTCAGGTTCCGGCTGAAGATGAAGCAGGGGATTTTGTAGCCGAGGAGCATTTCGTAACGCTTCTCCCGCTCCTCAGGCGTGAGTGCCTTCAGGAAATAGGCTTCCGCGTTTCCGATGGCTTGAATCCGCTTGTTCGCGAAATAGCGCGTGAAGCCCGCCAGCGCCAGGCCTGGTCGGTTCACGGTTGGCTCGCGAATGATTCGCTTCAATCCGGTCGCGCCCGCGATGAGCTTCAAACCGAGGTCATCGGCGTGGTCCGTGTAGAACTTTTCTACCGTTACGATGTCGCGTTGGAGAGACATGGGACGTGGTGCTTTGTGCGTGGTGGGTTGGAAACATTCAACAATGAACATTCGACGCTCAACTTCGAGCGGCGCAAAGCCGTTTGCCCTGAATGTTCAGGGTTGGATGTTGGATGTTGAATGTTCGGTTCAACCATTCCGAAGTCTACATGTTGAATTCCGGCCCGAGATAAATTTCCCGCGCCTTGGGATCGTTCGCCAGAAACTCCGAGCTGCCTTCCACCAGCACCTGGCCTTTGTGGATGATGTAGCCGCGGTCGATCAGCTTCAGTGTCTCGCGGACGTTGTGGTCCGTAATCAGGATTCCCAGGCCGCGATCGCGCAACCGGCGAACGATCTTCTGCACTTCGTAAACGGCGATGGGATCGATGCCGCTAAAGGGTTCGTCGAGCAACAGAAGTTTTGGGCTGGTGACCAGTGCTCGCGTGATCTCGAGGCGACGTTTCTCGCCGCCGCTGAGTTGGTAAGCCTTGCTGCGGGCGAGCGGCGTGAGGTCCAGTTCTTCGAGCAAATACTTGAGCCGAATGGCGCGTTCCTGCCGGCCAATCTTCAATGTTTCCAGAATCGCGAGAATGTTCTGTTCCACCGTCAGCTTGCGGAAGACCGAAGGTTCCTGTGTCAGATAACCAATGCCAAGGCGCGCGCGCCTGTGCATCGGCAAACCCGTGATGGTGCGATCCTGAAACAGTACTGTGCCCTGATCCGGCTTCACGACACCGACGACCATGTTGAACGTCGTTGTCTTTCCGGCGCCGTTAGGGCCGAGCAATCCGACGATTTCTCCGGCGCCGACACTGATTGAGACGCCGTTCACGACGCGGCGCTGACGGTATTCTTTTACGAGTTGATTCGTCGCCAGCAGCGCCGTTTGTGTTTCGGCCGCAGATTCGGTGGGTTGAATCATGGCGCGTTGGTCCGATTGCGGGTGAAGGGCAGGCGGTCAACGGGATCCCCTGTAATTGTGATTCCTGTTTGCTGCCGGCCCGGAACGCTAATCGTGCTGGTGGTGAGATTGATGATTACCGTCTCGCCGGCAAAATGCTTGCCCTCGGTTGTTCCTTTGACGTCGCCGATGAGTGTCACAATCTGATTCGTCTGCCCATTATCCACGCGCAAGGTGTAGGTGGCGCGATCGGCGGTCGCGTGTATCGGCTTGCCGTCCTTGCGGGCAAAATCGAGTACGACATTGGTATCGGCCAGAATGTAATGCGGTTCTTCGGACTCTTTCTCCGCCTGAATCGTAAGTTGCCCGCAAAGGAGTTTTCCTTCGCTGCCATAGGTGGCCTGGACGTTCCCAGTGTAGATGACCGTGTAGTTCGTCTCCGTCAGCATCAGCGCTTCGTCGCTTGCGATCAGGATTTCTGTGGTCGCGTTTGTCGCTGCTGCAACAGGGGAATTTGTAGAACCGGCTTCCACCGCTGCCGGCGGGGTGTTGGTGGTGACTGTCTCAACCTGCGCCTGGAGCGGCATCGCCAACAGCGCGAAAAGCAGGGAAATGATTGGTCTCATAGTGTCTTGAACTTACGTGCCCGCGCCCGGATAACCGTGTGGACGTCGTTTGAAAGCAGCAGTCCGCCGTTGGTGATCGTGGTGAATCCGCGGCCTTCCATGAAGAGGCGGCCATTGGCCAGTTCCACCTGGAGCAGGTTGGTTGAACTGACGGTTCGCTTCATGACATCGAATGCGCACTGCGGCGAACG
>CAMLLE010000248.1 GCA_946480555.1 uncultured Verrucomicrobia subdivision 3 bacterium | reverse complement strand
ATACATTTTCAATCACACTGTGTGCCGCGTGGCCGGGGACGGCCACACTCCGTCCATTGCGAAAACCCGCTTCGGAGTTCGGGTTGAAGTCATTCGCAAGTGACAGCCCTTCCCACGGGCTTGACGCCGACTTGGCACGTACCTACCTTTCTCGGCTCGCTGAACCGCGAACACCCCGACTAGCCTCGGCCTCTGGACTGTCAGCGATCAACGGAAAGGTTTGATTGTGAATGTAACGGTAGAAAATCTGGCCCCGTGCAAAAAACTCGTGCGGGTCGAAGTGGAATCTCAAAAAGTGGACGAGACGTTTGACTCGGTCACGAAGGATTTCCAGAAACAGGCCGCGCTGCCGGGCTTCCGCCCGGGCAAGGCCCCGCGCGACATGGTCCTCCGCAAATACGAGAAGGACATTGAGGACGAGGTCAAACGCAAGTTGATCGGTGACTCGTATCGCAAGGCCATGGACGAGCAGAAGCTCCAGGTGATCGGCTATCCCGACATTGAAGAAATTCAATTCGGCCGTGGCCAGTCACTGCAATTCGCCGCCACGGTTGAAACCGCACCTGAATTTGAACTGCCTGAATACAAGGGCATCCCGGTGAAACGCGAGAATCGCAGCGTCACGGACCAGGACGTGGAACGCGCTCTCGAAACGCTCCAGCAGCAGCGCGTGGATTACAAGACGGTGGACCGCCCGGCTGCCAATGGCGACCTCGCCGTGGTGAGCTATACCGGCACGGTCGATGGCAAGCCGATCACGGAGATTGCCCCGACAGCCAAAGGCCTCACGGAGCAGAAAAATTTCTGGGTCGAGATTCAGCCCAATTCATTCATTCCCGGATTTGCCGACCAATTGATTGGTGCCAAGGCGGGCGACAAGCGCACGGTGAACGTGGACTTCCCCGCGGACTTCGTGACGCCGCAGCTCCAGGGCAAGAAGGGCCTGTATGAAGTGGAAGTGGGCGAAATCAAGGAACGCGTGCTCCCCGCAATCGACGATGAATTTGCGAAGTCGTTTGGCGCCGAAAATCTGGAGAAGCTGCGGGAAGGTGTGCGCCGCGACCTGGGCAACGAATTGACCTATACGATCAATCGAAATGTCCGCAATCAGCTCGTGAAGGCATTGCTGGACCGCGTGAGCTTCGATCTGCCGGAATCCGAGGTGGCTGCGCACACGCGCAACATCGTTTACGAACTGGTCAATGAGAACCAGAAGCGCGGGCTGTCGCGTGATTCCATCGAGCAACACAAGGACGAGATTTACTCGGCTGCCTCCGGCACGGCCAAGGATCGCGTGAAAATGAATTTCATCTTCCAGAAAATCGCCGAGAAGGAAGGCATCAAGGTTTCCCAGGAGGATGCTGTCCGCCGCGTCAGCCAGCTGGCCGCGATGTACCAGATCCCGGTGGAGAAGTTCATCAAAGATTTGCAGGCCCGCGACGGCGTTCACGAAATCTACCAGCAACTCACCACGGAGAAGGTGCTGGATCTCCTGCAGCAGAACGCACAGATCGAAGAGGTCGCTCCGGCGGCACCTGCTTCCGCTTAAGTTCAAATTTCAATTCACACGCCGATTGAGTTTTGCGACTCAATCGGCGCTTTTGTTTGTAGGGTTTTCCCGATCGCGCCAGAAGGGCCAGTTGCGCGAGCCCCAACCTTTCCGTTTTGAGTTCCGAGTTTTGAAATTGCGACCTGTATGAAACTCGTCCGTCCAAAGGTGCAAATTTTTCACTGACGTTTGCCTAAGATCGGGGAGACAGCCGGCCGGATCATTGTGCTAGGCTCACCGCCACATCAAACGACTCGCATCCCAAGCCGCCGGCTTTTCTAAGCAACCTCCGGTGGATGTCGAATGCGCGTTTTACCGATGTTGCTCAGAACTCAAACCAGATGGGGAGACACTGGTTCAGGCAGTCGCACCGGCCTGCAACGATGCGCCTGCTGAGCGGAACCGCTCATCACAACCACACCACACACATGACCCGATCAACTTCCTGCCGCCGCTTGCATGATTCAGCCGGCGGATTCATCCCTGTGCTTCAGCGAAGCGCGTTGGCCATCTCATTACTCCTGATGACTGCGTCCGCTCCGGCCGCAACGGTCGTTTGGAGCGGTGCGAACACCAACGTCACCATGGACTGGTCAGACACCGACAACTGGTTTGGAAATGTTGCACCCACGAGCGCGGACGACGTGAAGTTTTTCGAAGCGGGCAGCACCGCCGTTGCAAACATCACCAACTCCATCGCTGACGGTGCGTTCGCGGGCACGATCGCATCCTTGCAGTTTGGCCAGACGAATGGAACGCACACGGTTCAGATTGCGGACGGCGAAACGCTGGAGATCAATGGCGCTGGCGGCTTGCGCGTAGGAACGTTGGGCGATCCCGGCGTTGCCAAAAGCGTGACCAATTCAATCACCGGCGCCGGCACGTTGTTCTTCAATAATCCGGCAGCAAACCTGGTTTTGAACCAGGGCGGCGCCACAGCCGCTGGACGCGCCTTGCTCGACATGTCGGGGTTGGACCTGTTTGTCATGAATGCTTCGCGCATCGGCATAGGCACCACCACGCTTCCGAATCCGGGCAGCGCGAACCAGCGACTTTCCGGGATTCTCTACCTCGCCCGGACCAACCTCATTTCGCTCGCCGCCAGCGCCAGTCCCGTCACGTACCGGACGGTTCCATCGCAGAGTCCCGCGATTGAAATGAGCCACAACCCGGGCAACAACGCCGGCCTGCATTCGTTCCTCTATCTTGGCCAGTCAAACGTGCTCTTCATCGACAGCATTGCCGCCGGCCGCACCAAGGCCTCCGCCAGCGCCGCGGCCACCGTCATGTTCAATCCGGCATTCACCAACGACAATCCCGTGGCGTTCTTCCGAGGCAACAGCGGCCCCACGAGCCGTGTGGCCTGGTGGTCCATCGGTGACATGTCCACTCACGCGTCTTCCGCGCAAGTTTCGGTGGGAACCAACAACTTCACGGGCGGCACCGTTTACGCCTGGGTGGATACTCTTTCATTGGCGCGCGACACCGTTGCCAGCCATTCAGCCGGCAACAACGTCATCGTCGGCGTGCTGACCTTCAACAGCGGATTGATCGACGCGAACGAAGTGTTCAACGGCAACCAATCGCTTGGGCCGACTGGCAGTGCCACGCCAATGCTGGGCATCATCAACGTGAATGACGCTGGCACGCTGGTCGTGAACAGCAACCTCAATCTCGGATTCACCACGGTGAACAGCCTCGCGGCCACGCGCGCTTCCGGCGTGTTGAACATCAACGGCGGCACGGTGCTCGCGAATCAGATCAGCGTTGGCGCGCTCAGTACGAACAACGTGATCACGATCTCTGACGGCAAATTGACGGTTTCCAATTCCATCGCGTCGCCAGCCCGCGGCCTTACGCGCTTGAACGCCACGAACGCGACGTTCAACTTCTCAATTGGCAGCCTGACAAACGTGGTGGTCACGAACTTGATCACCGGCGGCGACACCAATCTGATCAACATCGATTCTGCCGCCATCTTCGATTCGTATCCGAAGCAGATCACCCTGATTAAGTATTCCGGGAGCATTGCCGGGGCTGGCTTCAATTTCGGGCTCGGCGCGATTCCGGGTTCCGTCATCGGTTTCCTCTCCAACAACGTGGCGAACAGCTCCATCGACCTCTTCCTGACCACCGATCCACGGCCTGTCATCACCAGCCAGCCGGTGGGCGTCGCTGTCGATCCGGGAACGCCCGCCGGGTTCACGGTTGCGGCGAGCGGCGTGCCGACGCTCTTCTATCAATGGCAGAAGGACGGCACGAATCTCATGGATGCCGGAACCATTTCCGGAAGCACAACGGCGTCGCTTTCCATCTCCGGCGCTCAACCATCGGACAATGGTAATTACACCGTCATCATCACAAATCAGTTTGGCGCGGTAACAAGCCAGGTGGCGGTTCTCTATGCCAGCCCCGGCGATCTCCTGCCGTTCATCTCGATTCATCCTCAGAGCCTGACGGTTCTCTCCAACGAGAATGCGTCGTTCACGGTCAGTGGAGCCGGAAAGCCGGCGCCGGAGTTTAAATGGCTGAAAGATGGAAACATCATTTCCGGCGCAACGAGCAGTTCGTTTTCCATCACTGGCGCCCAGCTCAGCGATGAGGCGGGTTACTCCGTGATTCTCAGCAACTCCGTCGGTTCAGTGACAAGCCTGGTCGCCACCTTGACTGTGAACATTCCGCCCACGATCCAGGAGCCGCCCGCAAATGTGGCTGTTCTCAACGGAACGCCCGCGGCGTTCAGCATAACCGCGGACGGGAAGCCTGCGCCGACTTATCAATGGCTGAAGAACGGCAGCCCGATTCCCGGCGAAACCAGCTCCACGTTGTCGTTCGGGTCGGCTGTGCCAGCTGACGCCGCCAGCTATTCCGTCATCGTCGCGAACAGCGCGGGTTCCGTCACCAGCGACTCGGCCACGCTCATCGTGAATTCGTCCATGACGATCAGCAGCCTTTCACCCGCGAACAACTCGACGGATATCTGTGCTGACACGCCACTCCGCATCACCTTCAACGTTGCGCCTGCGCTTGGAAATTCGGGCCGCATCCGCATTTACAATGTGACCAACACTGAGTTGCCGATCGAAACCATTGATTTGTCCGCCAGCGGCGGAAACGGCGCCCAGCCACGGATCATCGGTGGAGCCACCTATAATGCGTTCCCGATCATGATCTCCGGCCAGACCGCCACGATCTTCCCGCGCAACGGTTCGCTGAAAACGAATGAAACGTATTACGTGACGATCGAAAACGTGGTGAACGGCGTGTTCAAGGATGCTGCCGGTGCCACGTTCGCCGGGATCTCCGGCTCGAATGTCTGGCGCTTCAGCACGAAGCCGGTCACGCCGGCAAACGAGACGAACATCATCGTGGCCGCGGACGGTTCCGGTGATTTCTGCACTGTGCAAGGCGCGGTGGATTTTGTTCCCGGCGGCAATACAACGCCGCGGACGATCCGCATTCGCAACGGCACCTACACGGAAATCGTTTACGTGAACAACCGGCATAACCTCACGTTCGTCGGACAGGACCGCGATCAGACGCTGATCACCTATGCGAACAACGACGTTCTGAACGGCGGCACATCGTTGCGCCCGAGCTTCCGGTTGCAGGGCAGTGACAACACATTGGCGAATCTTACGCTGACAAATGCGACGCCCAAGGGCGGTTCGCAGGCCGAAGCGCTGCGCACCGACGGCAAACGCATCACGCTGCTGAACGTCCGCCTTGCGAGCTTCCAGGACACCATGCTGAACAACAACAACGGGGATTCGGTTTACGTCCAGGACAGCTTGATTCAGGGCGATACCGACTTCATCTGGGGCGGCAGCACCCTCTTCGTGACGAACTCGGAAATCCGCACGCTCAGCAGCGGCACGCAAATTACCCAGGCCCGCACCGCTGCCGGCACAAACGGATTTTCATTTGTGAACTGCCGGCTCACGCGGCTGAACAGCGGCGTGGTCAATGCGGGATTCGGC
>CAMLLE010000247.1 GCA_946480555.1 uncultured Verrucomicrobia subdivision 3 bacterium | reverse complement strand
GAAAAACTCCGACGCGTTCTGGCATTTCTATGGCAATTCCGTTTCGGTGGCCGGCGTGTTCAACGGCAGTTTCGACAATGGGGGCGAAACGATTCAGCTGATCCGCCCCGGTAACACGCCGCAGGAGGAAACGGTCATTGACGAGGTCACCTATGATGACGATGCACCATGGCCGGCGGCGGCCGACGGTTTCGGTGCGTCGCTGCAATTGATCGATGGCGCGCAAGACAACAACCGTGTTGGGAACTGGGGAGCGGTGTCCGCGGGTGGAGTTTTCCAAACCAATACGTTGATCACCATCACGGACGTGTGGAAATACAATCAGTCCGGCAGCGACCTGGGGGTGTCGTGGCGGCAGACCAACTACAACGATGGAGGCTGGCCGTCGGGCGCCGCGTTGTTGTATGTGGAAACTGACGCGCTGCCGGCGCCTAAAAATACGGCGCTCACCATTGGCCGCCGAACTTATTACTTCAGGAAAGCGTTCAACTTCACAGGCAACCCGGCTTCCACGACATTGAGAGCGCGGTTCATCATTGACGATGGCGCCGTGGTTTACTTGAACGGGACGAACGTCTTCTCATTGGGAATGCCGGACGGCAACATCAGCTATTCCACCTTTGCCGACCGGACCGTGGGCGAGGCCGAATACGAAGGGCCGTTTACGATTCCGGCCGCGTCGCTCGTGCAGGGGACAAATGTCATCGCGGTGGAAGTTCACCAGGTGAGCGCTGGCAGCAGCGACGTGGTGTTTGGCATGACTCTCGAAGCCATCACCAGCCCGCCGGAGATGGCCACGCCTGACGCGCCGAATTCCATCGCGACCGCGCTGCCGCTGATCCCGCGGCTCTGGCTAAATGAAGTGCAAACTCAGAATACCACGGGACCTCAGGACAGTTTTGGCCAGCGCGATCCGTGGCTGGAAATTCACAATTCCAGCGCCGCGGCAATCGGCCTCACGAACGTTTATCTCACCGACAGCTACACGAATCTGACCCGCTGGGCGATCCCGGCTGGCCACACCGTCAACGCCGGCGGGTTCAAGCTGGTCTGGATGGATGGGCAACTTGGACAAAACACGCCGGGCGAATTGCACGCCGGTTTCGCGCTCAATTCACCCACCGGTTCAGTGGCATTGGTGCAGGTGTTCAACAACCGAACCTCGGTTGTCGATTATCTGAATTACAGCCTGCCAGTTGCCGATCGTTCCTATGGCGCGTATCCGGATGGCACCGCCGCGCGACGCACGCGGTTTTACATCCCGACACCCGGCGCCGCGAATACCAACGGCCATCCCGAAGTCACGGTCTCGATCAACGAATGGATGGCAGGAAATTCATCGACGATCACCGATCCGCTCGACGGCAAGTTCAGCGACTGGTTTGAACTGCACAACCACGGCAGCGATGAAGTGGACCTGTCGGGCTTCACGCTCACGGACGATTTGAGCGAGCCCGCGAAATGGACCATTCCGCCGGGCTTCTCGATTGGTGCCGGGCAGTTCCTTCTCGTCTGGGCCGATGGTGACATCGAACAGAACGGGCAGGGATCGGATATGCACGCGGACTTCAATCTGGGCCTGGGCGGCGAAGAGATTGGGCTCTACACGCCAAACGGTGTCGAGGTCGCGGCCGTCACGTTCGGCCAACAGACCAACAACATCAGCGAGGGCCGTTTCCCGGACAGCGGGCCAAACCGATACTTCATGTCCACGCCGACACCCGGCGCGGCAAACTTCATACCCGGCCAGCAGAACAATCCGCCGGTTCTGGGCAACATCGGCAATCGAACGGTGAACGAACATTCGCTCCTCACCTTCACCGCCACGGCCACCGACCCAAATTCGGGCCAGATGCTTACCTACAGCCTCGACTCCGGCGCGCCCGCTGGCGCGGCCATCAATCCGGAGAGCGGCGTCTTCACCTGGACGCCTTCCGAAGTTCAAGGCCCGGGCGTCCACGCGATCACTATTCGCGTCACTGACAATGGGACGACGAACCTTAGTGACGCAGAAACAATCAGCGTCACCGTGAATGAAGTGAACGCCGCGCCTGTGCTCTTCGCGATCGGCGACCGCAGCGCGGATGAACTCACAGCACTCACGTTTACCGCTTCGGCCTCCGACGGCGATCAACCGGCCAACACACTGTTGTTCAGCCTCGACGAAGGTGCTCCCGCAGGCGCTGCCATTCATCCAAACACAGGCGTCTTCACCTGGAACCCAACCGAAGCGCAGGGAGCGGGAGTTTACTCCGTCACAATCGTTGTTTCCGATAACGGCACGCCATCGTTGAACGCAGCGGAAACGATCTCCGTCACGGTCAATGAAGTGAACCAGGCGCCGCAGCTTGCGCCCCTGTCAAACGCGTCTTTGCTGGCGGGACGGACGTTGAACGTTACCAACAGCGCTTCGGATTCAGATCTGCCGGCGCAAACCCTGGCATTTCAGTTGTTGAATCCGCCGGCGGGCATGACGATCGATTCCGGAAACGGCTGGCTCAGCTGGCGTCCGCCGGTGGCGCTGGCGGGCACCACGAACACGGTGTTCGTTCGCATTTCGGATAGCGGCACGCCAAGCATGGCATCCACGCAGGCGTTCTCGGTAACTGTGCTGGCGCCGATGACGCCGGTGTTGACTGCGCGGTCGATCAGCAACGGCAGCTTCCACTTCCAAGTCGCCGGCGATGCTGGCCCCGATTACGTGATAGAAGGCAGGCCCGCGCTATCCACGGCCAGCTGGATTCCGCTGAATACAAACGTCGCGCCAACTCCGCCGTTCAATGGGTCCGTGCCAGTATTCACCAACGATGCGAAAGGCTTCTATCGAGTCCGGCTGGCACCGTGACCGGGAATTTGATTGAACCGCAGAGCAACCGGACGGAGCCGCAAGTCGAGTCGGATCGATTGCATGGACCCTCGGCGGCATAGGCCGAATGGCACATGCATACGAGAGTTGCTTTGAGGGGCTGATCTGAGTTCTTCTGCCGGGGCTGGGCCGCGGTTATCTGCCCATTCACCGAGAGTGCGGCATTCGACGAACGGTCGATCACAACATCGCTTCGAGAAACATTATGACAAAGAATCGATTCTGGCTCGCGGTCTTCAGCTCCGCGATGTTTACGGCGGGTTCACTTTCTGCCGCGGAACAATCGTTCGTACCAGACTATTGGAAGTTCGCGCCAACACCGCCCATGGGCTGGAACAGCTGGGACATCTTCGGTACCACCGTCACCGAGCAGCAGGCGCGCGAACAGGCCGATGCGATGGCGAAGCATCTGAAGCCAGCGGGCTACGATGTTTTCACGGTGGACATTCAATGGTATGAGCCGGATTCGCGCGGTCATGTTTACAGGCGGGGCGCGCCGCTGGAGATGGATGAATACAGCCGGCTGATTCCGGCCGTGAAGAAGTTTCCGTCGTCGGCGAACGGCGCCGGATTCAAACCGCTCGCCGATTACGTCCATTCCAAGGGTCTGCGTTTCGGCATCCATATCATGCGCGGCATTTCGCGTCAGGCGGTGCGTGACAACACGCCGCTGCTTGGAACCACCGCGCGGGCGCGGGACATCGCCAATACCAACAGCACGTGCTCGTGGAACCCTGACATGTACGGCGTGGACATGAGCAAACCCGGCGCGCAGGAATACTACGATTCGCTCATCCAGCTCTACGCTTCGTGGGGCGTGGACTTCATCAAGTGCGATGACATCTCGCGTCCTTACAATCGCGTGCAGATGGCCGAAATCGAAGCGCTCCGCAAAGCGATCGACCAATGCGGCCGGCCCATCGTTCTCAGCCTTTCGCCCGGAGACACGCCGGTCGGACGCGGCGAGCATGTGATGAATCACGCAAACATGTGGCGGATCTCGGACGATTTCTGGGATCGCTGGGAGCCGCTCAAGGAGATGTTCGGCCGTCTCGACCGGTGGACGCCTTTCCGCACGAACGGCGCGTGGCCTGACGCGGACATGCTTCCATTCGGCATTGTGGAGTTCAATCGTCCGACGCGATTCACCAAGGACGAGCAAATTCTTTGCATGACGCTGTGGTGCATTGCGCGCTCACCTCTGATCTTCGGCGGCGACATGACGAAGCTGGATGATTTCACACGCGAGCTGCTTACGAACCCGGAGGTGATTGCGGTCAACCAGAAGAGCGCAAACAATCGGCAACTGTCCCGCCAGGGCGATATGGTTGTATGGGCCGCCGATGTGCCGAACAGTGCGGATCGTTACGTCGCCGTCTTCAACGCTGGCGACAATGAATCGCCGTTTGATTTCGCGGAGGCCGATTTCAAAAGCCCGCTGCTCCGCGGCAGGGGCGGTCAGGAAACGGGAATCGACGTGTCCATCAAGGAAGCCAAGCGGCTCGTTCTTGTGGTGGATGATGGCGGCGACAACGCCTTCTACGATCACGCCGCCTGGATTGAGCCGACCCTGACCGGGCCCAAAGGCACGCTCAAGCTCACCGATCTCAAATGGACCTCGGCCACGACCGGCTGGGGCCAGGTGCAGGCCGATCGTTCGGCTGCTGGTGCGCCGCTGATGTGGAAGGACAAGCCGGCATGGGGTATTGGTGCGCACGCGGTTTCCGCGATCGCCTTTGACCTTCCGGAAGGCTACGACCGCTTCACCGCGCGCGGGATCATTACGCCTGTCGAGGGCGGCACCGCGTCGATTCGGTTTCTGGTGCTGGTCGATCCGAAGGAACAGCGTGTGCCGGAGAATAGCACGATTGTGGTTTCGTTCGCTGACATTGGCATCAATGGAAAGGCGAAGGTGCGCGACCTCTGGAAACGCGAAGACTTGGGTGAGTTTTCCGATCGTTTGAGCACGGACCTTCCGCTCAAGGGCACACGCCTGTATCGGGTTTCACCTTCCCGCTAGCCCGCGAGCCTCAAATCAAATGAGAAATGGAATCCTAGCCGGGGAGAACATGGATCCTCGGAAAAAATGCGACGTTCGGTGCGGGAATTGGAGTTGCCGCTTCGTCCTCACTTCAACCGCATGTTTCCTGCGTCGCAGTTGCACCTGGATTTGCCTGCTTTGGTTCCTTCAGTTGGCGGCCTTTGGAGCCGTGAAGGAGGCGGAGGCAACCCACGTGCGGCTCTTGCCCGGCAGCCCATTCCACGAGCGTCAGGAACTGCATCGCCGTGGCTATGTCGCAGCGCTCAATTGCGACCAGTTGCTGTTCCACTATCGCGCGCTCGCGAGATTGCCGCAGCCCGACGGGGTGAAGGAGGGTTGCGACGGATGGGACAGCGGATTCATCCGCGGCCACATGGCCGGGCATTATCTTTCTGCCGCGGCGCGAATGGCGGCGGCGACGGGCGACAGCTCGTTTCGCGAAAAGGCGGACTACATGGTTGCGGAACTGGCGAAATGCCAGGATGCGTTGAATCAGGATGGCTATCTCGCGGCGTTCCCGTCGGGAGCATTCGATCGGCTTGAGGGCAAACCGGGCGATGGCGGCGGCGTGGTCGTTCCGTATTACACGATTCACAAGATCATCGCCGGACTGCTGGACGCGCATCGTT
>CAMLLE010000246.1 GCA_946480555.1 uncultured Verrucomicrobia subdivision 3 bacterium | reverse complement strand
TTCGGGCGAGGGTGACGGAGCTAAACGCTGAAGGTCACCGTCGGCTGCAATTCTCCGGAACCGAAAACGTCCTTCACGCCGCCGATGCTTGGGGTGAAATGCCGTTGCCACCCTACATTCGGCGCGAGGATCCGCATCGCGCCGAAGATCGCGAGCGTTATCAGACGGTTTACGCGCAAGTTCCGGGTTCGGTTGCCGCGCCGACGGCCGGACTCCATTTCACGCCGCAACTGCTCGAGGCAATTGGCTCGCGCGGCGCGCAAACGTGTTTCGTCACCTTGCACGTCGGTTTGGGAACGTTCGCACCGGTAAAAGCCGATTCGCTTGAGAAACACCAAATGCATGAAGAACGCTTCCACGTGAACGATGAAACTGCCGCGCTGGTCAACCAGGCGAAGGCCACCGGCCGCCGCGTCATCGCCGTCGGCACCACGAGCGTTCGAGTGCTGGAAAGCGTCGCCGCCGCGAACGACGGCCACATCGTCGCTGGTTCCGGCCGCACGCGGATTTTCATTCATCCGCCCTGCCGCTTCCGCGTCGCCACCTCACTCCTGACCAACTTTCACCTCCCCTGCTCCACTCTGCTGATGCTCGTGAGCGCCTTTGCCGCGCCCGGCGAAATGCGCGGCCGCGAGTTGATGCTGGACACTTACGCGGAAGCCATTCGCGAGCGCTACCGCTTTTTCAGCTATGGCGATGCGATGTTCATCCACTGAAAATATCGCGTTTCGACTTTTGAGTTTCGGGTTAAGAATTCGACGCGCATTGAACTGAGGTGAACTTGAACCGAGAAATCCGAAACGCGAAACTTCCGTTTGTCTTCGTGAACATGGCGATGACTGCCGACGGCAAAATCGCCACGTCAAACCGCGCCATTTCATCGTTCGGCAGCCAGTGCGATCACGATCATTTGCTGGAACTGCGCGCCACAGCCGACGCCGTGGCAGCCGGCGCACGAACGGTCGATTCCGCCGAGGTGAACCTGGGAACTGGTGGCGAGAAATTCCGGCGGCTGCGATTGAAACGCGGACTCGCCGAACACAACTTGCGAATCATCGTCAGCCGCAGCGGATCGGTGAATCCCAATGCAGAGATTTTCAAGCATCGCTTCTCGCCCATCCTGATCCTGACCACAGAATCCGCGCCCGCCGCGCGTCTGAAAAAACTCCACGCGCTGGCGCAAGTGCGAACTTTCGGTGAGCACGAAATCGATTTTCACGCCGCCTTCGCCTGGCTTCGGAAGGAATGGAAAGTGAAACGTTTGTTGTGCGAAGGCGGCGGCGAATTGAACGACGCGTTGTTCCAGGCCGGGCTCGTCAATGAATTGAACGTCACGATCACGCCTTTCATCTTTGGCGGCCGCAACGCACCGACGATTGCTGACGGCCGTGGCATTTCCAAACTGGCCGACGCCCTCCATCTGAAATTGAAATCACGCAAGCAGATCGGCAACGAAATGTTCCTCGTCTATCGAGATTCTCAAAAATCGTTTCCGAAAAGCGGAGGATAGAAGCCTCACCCAGCCTTCGGCCGCCTTCCCCCATCGAACGGGAGAGGGCTGAGGGTGATGAGTCGTCTGGAAACGGCTTTCAGGTTCCATTCTTGATCCAGCGTTTCGCGTCGCGAGAATCCATCCGCTGACCAATTCTCCCGCGTCCTCTTCTGCGGAGATTCGCGAAGGTCAGCGGTTCAATGCTTTGCGGTTCAATTCCAGCCGAACATTTTTCTGGCAAACCGGAGCGGTGCGGATTTAGGCTCGCAACGCGTTCAACAACGCGCCTCGTGTTATGGACATAATCTTCAATTGCCCCAACTGCGATCAGGAACTTGAAGTGGACAGCAGCGGCGCTGGTTCAGAAATCGATTGCCCCGCCTGTTCCCAAACGATTGTTATTCCCGCGCCTGGCACCAAGGGCACGCGCACCAGCGGCGCCGACACCAGCGGACGCATCCCGGTCGCGCCGCTTTCCACCAACACCGTCAATCCCATCGCGACCTCTGCCGCGGCGAAGGTGGAAAAACATTTGAAGGTTCCGGTCCGCAGCACACCCAGCGAGAGTCTGATCACCAAGCCGCTCCCACCTCTTGAAGTCGCCGCGAAGGAAACGGACAAGAAGATCAAAGTCAAAACCATCCGTCATTCCGATTGCGTTGAAGTGGGGCATGATCGTTTTGATGAAACAGTGACAGGCTTCCTCGGCAAGATCGGCGAGGAAAACATCATCAGCATCAATCCGATGACCTACACCCACATCGATCTGGTCACGCAGAAGCTGATCACGGATTTTGCGGTCATGGTGGTGTTTCGCGGCTGAGACGTCGGCAGCTTTGTAATAAATCCTGCCCTTGGTCCTGATCTCGATTCCAGTTCCGGGTTCGACCGTGGAGATCAAGAGTTGCGATTGAGAACTGGGAGCACGACCAAGGAAGCTGGAGCCCCGGTCACTCGCCGGCAATCGCACAATTCCCGGCTGCCTTGACTTGATCCAAACCCGTCTTTAACGTCCCGCGCATGAATCGCCGGCTCGCCCTGTTTTTCTGCGTCATCACTCTGTGGATGCTGACGCCTTTTCGCTCGCCCGCGCCGCTCATTTACACTCCGGGCGAAGGCTGGGTTTACGAACCGGTTGGCAGCACGGGCGGACGCTGGCATCGCACGCGTGCCAAGGATCAATTGATCGTGGCGCAGGAAGCATTCGACCAGAAGGATTATTCCCTCGCCCTTCGCGCCGCCCGCCGCACCGTCCGGGTCTGGCCGCTGTCCGATTATTCGCCGCAGGCGCAATACCTCATTGGCCGTTGCCTGGAGCAAAAAGGTTTCAGCGAACGCGCGTTCAAGGAATACCAGAAGCTATTGGAAAAATATCCCAAGGCGATCAACTACGACGAAGTCTTGACGCGCCAGTACGAGATCGCCAATCGCTTCCTCGCTGGCGAATGGTTCCGGCTTTGGGGTTACATTCCGTTCTTCCCTTCGATGGAAAAAACCGCCGGGCTTTACGAGAAGATTGTCAAGAACGGCCCTTACAGCGACATCGCCCCGCAGGCTCAACTCAAGATCGGCGAAGCGCGTGAAAAGCAGTCGAATTTTCCGGAAGCCGCCAAAGCTTACGAACGCGCGGCGGACCGTTACAACGACCGCCCACAAGTCGCTGCTGAAGCGCTCTTCCGTCAGGGACTCGCTTATCAGAAGCAGGCCAAGCAAGCCGAATACGACCAGAACACCGCCGCGCAAGCGATCGCGACATTCACCGATTTCATCACCCTGTTCCCGAACGAACCGCGGGTTTCCGAGGCGCAGCAAATCATCTCCGATCTGCGCACGGAGCAGGCGCGTGGGAATTTCGAAATCGCCCGCTATTACGAAAAGCAGCATCGTCCGGTCGCGGCCAGGATTTATTACAACGAAGTAATCACGCTGCTGCTGGAGGATCCGAATTCGTCGTATGCCATGCAGGCGCGTCAGCGGCTGGATTCGCTCAACCAGCAACTTCAACCCGCCAATCCGTGATGCGTTCCCTTCGCGCGTGCTTGTTGATCGCCGGCCTTGCGCTTTCCAGCGGCTGTGCCGGATACAAACTCGGGCCAACCAACGGCGTCGAAGCCGGCGCGAAAACCATCCAGCTCGTTCCGTTTTCCAATCAAACCTTCCAGCCGCGTTTGGGCGATGCGGTCACCACGGCATTGCGCCGTAACGTTCAAAACGACGGCACGTACCGGCTCGCCAACGATGCTTCGGCGGACATTGTCGTGACGGGAACGCTGATCGATTACGATCGCCGCGAGCTCAGCCTGGTGCGCAATGATGTCCTGACCGTGAGCGATTTTCGGGTGAACGTGAAGGCGCGCGTGGCGGCCAGGGATCGCACAACCGGCAATGTGCTTTTCGACCGTGAAGTCACCGGTTACACGCTGGTACGCGTCGGCTCCGATCTCACCAGCTCCGAACGCCAGGCGCTGCCCGTCCTTGCGGAAGATCTCGCCAAGAACATCACTTCGCTCCTGGTGGATGGCAGCTGGTAGCGCCGTTCCGGAGCCAGCGCAAAGGAGCGAAATGCTCGAATGCAGGCGGCCCTGCCGGGCGTTCCAATCGCATTTCAAAGCATTGGGATGGAAATCATCCGCCAAACGACCCCGAAAATAGTTCGCGATATAATTTGCTATTCCCGCGAAACAGACGATAGTGCCGCCTCTGTTCGATAGTTTGCAGCTTTAGATTTGGGAATCCTCAAGTGAACGCAGTTCAGTGATGATTTGAAATCCGACTACCGGGAACGATCTGGAAATACAAAGAAATCGGCACAGTAAAACATCACATGAGTACCAAATTGTTTGTTGGAAACCTTTCCTTCAACACCACCGAAAACGATCTTCAGGACGCATTTGCCGCGTTTGGCACCGTCACGGAAGCCAACCTGATGACAGATCGCACCACCGGCCGCCCGCGCGGCTTTGCGTTCGTCACCATGAGCACGCAGGAAGAAGCGCAGAATGCCATTTCAGAAATGAACGGCAAATCGCTCGACGGCCGTGACCTGACGGTCAATGAAGCCCGTCCGCGCGAAGAGCGTTCCAACAGCGGCGGTGGCCGCGAACGCCGTTCCTTCGGCGGCGGCTCGCGCCAGCGCTATTAAGTTTCATTCCAATGCCGGCGCAGTCATCTCTGATCACTGCGCCGGCGCTTTTTCAACCGCAACCCCGGCGGCTCACTTGCCGCCGCCACAGACCAGGAATTTTTGAGTCGTCCCCCCTTCCGCCCGCAGCGTTCACGCGAACCGCTTCATCGTCGCAACGGAAAAATCCGCGCCCGCGAGGTCCGCGTCATTGACGAAAACAAGGAGCAGCTCGGCGTGATGTCGTTGAATGACGCGCTACAGCTCTCTCGGAATCGCGCGCTCGATCTCGTGGAGATCGCGCCCAATGCGACCCCGCCCGTCTGTCGAATCGTTGACTACGGAAAGTTTCTCTACGAGGAAGCCAAGCGGGCCAAGGATTCGAAGCAAACGACGGGCAAAATGAAGGAACTTCAGATTTCGCCGGCCATCGATCCGCACGATCTAGGCGTGAAACTGAACCATGCCATCGGATTTCTCTGCGACGACATGAAGGTGCGTATCAAGATGCGTTTTCGTGGCCGCCAGAACGCACACAAGAATCTTGGATTTGACCTGGTGAACCGGTTCGTGAAAGAACTAGCGCCGTATGCGCTGCCGGACACACCGCCCAAGATGATGGGTGAACGGGATCTGACCGTTCTGCTCAGCCCGCTGCCGCGCAATAAGCGCGCGAAAGCGCCCCAAGCCTCCGCCGATTCATCGGCTGAGTCCGAACTTCAACCGTAAGCCACGGCGCAACCATCGCGCTTTAATTTCAAAGGGCGGATTGTCCACAATTCGCCCTGTTCTCGTCCTGATCGGATGTTGGATTGTTCGGTTTCCGACCTCAGATTCGACCACACCCCACACGCGCATCGAATCCAAAGCCTGCGATCCCGCGGCTCCCGCCCACTGCTTATGCGTAGGCCAGGTTGAGCTTGTAGTGGA
>CAMLLE010000245.1 GCA_946480555.1 uncultured Verrucomicrobia subdivision 3 bacterium | reverse complement strand
AGCTTTGCCCTACCTTGATTTGGTAGGGCGGAGCTGCCGCTCCGCCCCATATTCACTCCGCCTTGACGCCTCGTTCAGCAGCTTCCGCTTTGCCCAAAGTTTGCGCGGTTTGAAGATGCCTTTGGGCGTGATGATGCCCGTGATCAAATCCGCAGGCGTGACATCAAAGCCAGGATTCCTCGCCGTGCTGGTCGGGTTGGCCACGCGCACGTAAGCCCGTTTGCCGCGCGCCGCCCCGGGCAAGTGGTTCTTCGTTTCGGCGATCGTTCCCCACGCTCCGAGCACTTCGCTTTCGTGCCGTTCCTCGATCGGGATGTCGAAGCCGGACTTCAAATTCCAATCAATCGTCGAAAGCGGAATGGCAACGTAGAACGGAATCCCATGTCGCTTCGCGAGCACCGCCTTCGTATAAGTGCCAATCTTGTTCGCCACTTCGCCCGTGCGGCCGAGCGTGCGATCGCTGCCAACGATCACGAGATCGATCTCCCCGCGCTGCATCAGGTGTCCCGCGGCGTTGTCGGCAATGATGTCGTGGGAAATGCCCTGCTGCGCCAGTTCCCAAGCGGTAAGTGTCGCGCCTTGTGAGCGCGGCCGGGTTTCGTCGCAGAACACGTGAAATTTCTTTCCCTTCGCCTGCGCCGCGTAGAGCGGAGCAGTGGCGGAACCCACATCCACAAACGCCAGCCAGCCGGCGTTGCAATGCGTGAGCACCTTCATGCCGTTGCGAATCAACTTCGCGCCGCGCTCGCCAATTTCCCGGCAATGCCGCGCGTCTTCGTTTGCGAACTCCTCCGCCGACGCCAGCGCGAGCGCCTGCTGTTCCTCGACCGATTCGCCCGATGCCATGATCGCGCGAATGTCATTCATCGCGTTGACAGGATCGACCGCAGTCGGCCGCGCATCGGCGAGGGTTCGGTAAACGATATCAACGTGTTTGGAAAATTTCGCCAGATCGCGTCCGCGAAACGCCCGCGCACCTTGCGCCAGCCCGTAAGCCGCGGTGGCGCCAATCGCACCCGCGCCGCGCACGATCATGTCCTTGATGGCCAGCGCGGTTTCCTTGAAATCGCGCGTGGCAACGATCTGGAATTCGTGCGGCAGCAGGCGTTGTTCGATCAACTGAACCGCGTTGCGGTCCACGTCAAACGTGACGGTGCGATAATGGCGGGTATGTCCGCGAACAGTGACGTTCATGCGGACAAATTAAATGGAAACGGCGCGTGCGGTTAAAGCACTTTCACCTTCATCCGGCGGATCTCGTCGCGGATGCCGCGGAAGAGCGGATGCTTGCGGAGCGTGTCGAGGTCTGGATCTTTCGCGAGCCAGTTGAAGTCCCGATAGCCAAGGAGAATCGCCCTGCGGAGCGACGTGGCGGCGAGCTCAACTTCGCCGGTGAGCGAGTAGCTGCAGGCGAGATTGTAGAAAACGAGCGGGTTGGCTGGCTGAAGCTGCGAGAGCTTTTCGTCCACCTTCAGGCCGTCCGTGTATTGGCCGCGCTGGGTGTAATGATCCCCGAGAAGTTGCAGCGCTTCGACGTAGTCAGGATCGCGACGGACAATCCCTTCCATGAATTCGATCTTGATATCGAGGTCTTTCAGTTCGCGGCGCGTTAACTTTTTTCTGGCACTGCTCTTGAGCGGCATACAACGGCGTGGATTGTTCCGAATCGTTATTTCCGAGTCAAGTATCGGACCAAAGCCGGGGTGACTTTAAGCTTCTGTTCCGCGGAGAGATGCACGGGAATTGGCAATTTTCAATTTGCGATTGCCGATTGACGACTTCCGGGAAGTCCAGGCCAGGTGCGGCTATCGATTCAAGAGCGGTTCGACCTGCTGCCAGATCGCTGAACTCACGGCCTCAATGTCGCGTCCGGCGTCGATGACTTTGATTCGCTCCGAGTGGCTGCGGGCGAGAGCCTCGTAGCCTGCGGCCACACGGGCAAAAAAGCTTCGATCGGCTTCCTCGAATCGGTCGCGCACCGCGCCTTGCTGTTGCTGGCGGACTTGCTGCCGCTGTTCGCTGACGGTTTGCGAGACGTGCAGAAGCAAAGTGAGATGCGGGCGGGTTTCGCCCACGGCCACGTCAATCATCGCCTGAATCATCTTCAGGTCGAGCTGCCGGCCGTAACCTTGATAAGCAACGGTGGAATCGTAGAAGCGATCGCAGAGCACGATTTCGCCGGCGGCAAGCGCGGGCCGGATGACCTCCCGCACAAGCTGCGCGCGGCTGGCATTCATCATCAGCAGCTCCGTTTCCGGCGTCATGCCGTGATTGACGGGGCTGTGCTTGAGCGTGTGGCGGATTTCTTCACCGATGGCAGTGCCGCCCGGTTCGCGCAGAAGACGGCACGTGCGTCCGAGTGAACGCAGCTTCTCCGCGAGCCGCGCGATCTGGGTGGACTTGCCGCAGCCTTCCGTGCCTTCGAATGTGATGAACAAGCCGGTCATTTGGAGTTGGGAACATTCAACAATGAACATTCAACGCTCAACATTCATCCGCGTGGGAAACGACGTGAGGAGTTTCATTTTCAGCTTCGATCGATTTCAAGAGATTCCTTACGTCGTCTCCTACGATGCTTCAGCGTTGAATGTTGAATGTTCCCGCTCTGTTCACGCTTTCTTCAGCTTCGGTCCTTTCGGCGTGTCTTCGATCACCCAGCCTTTGGCTTTCAATTCGTCGCGAATGGCATCGGAGCGCTTGAAGTCCTTGGCTTTCCTCGCGGCCTGACGTTCTTCCAGGAGCACCAGCAACTCAGCCGGAGCTTCAGCGCTGGCCTGTGCGCCGATGCCGAGAACCGTGTTGATCTTTTCCCAGGCAGCCAGCGCTGACGCGGCTACTGCTTGCGTCACGCCGTTCTGCGCCAGCCGGCGGTTGGTTTCGCTCACCCACTCAAAAACGCAGCCCCACGCGGCTGCGATATTCAAATCGTGGTCCAGCGCCGCCGTGAAATCTTCGACCAGCCTGGAGTCCGGCGCTGCAGTTTGCCCTGCAGCCAGGTCGCGCAGTTTGCCCAGGCATTCATCGATGCGATTCAGCGCCGTGCGCGCGCCATCCAAGCCACCGAGCGTGAAGTTGAACGTCTCGCGATAGTGCGCGGTGAGCAGCAGGTAACGGATTTCGCGCCCCGAAAAGCCTTTCCCAATCAGATCGCGCAACGTGAAGAAGTTGCCGAGCGATTTGCTCATCTTCTTGCCTTCGACCAGCAGGTGCGCGCCGTGCAGCCAGTATTTCACGAACCGCCGGCCCGGCTCCTGGACGCCCGAGCCTTCGCTTTGCGCAATCTCATCTTCGTGATGCGGGAACGCCAGATCTTCGCCACCGAGATGCAAATCGAAACTGGCGCCGAGCAGCTTCATGCTCATGGCGGAACATTCGATGTGCCAGCCGGGCCTGCCTTCGCCCCACGGGCTGGGCCAGTACACTGCGCCGTCCTCCGGCACGCGCGCTTTCCACAACGCGAAGTCGGCCACGGATTCCTTCGCGTA
Source organism: uncultured Verrucomicrobia subdivision 3 bacterium (assembly GCA_946480555.1). The sequence goes on along the minus strand of CAMLLE010000245.1, from coordinate 2,067 downwards.
CTCATCACTCTTCACGCGCTCGCCGACGCGCATTTCCTCGAAGTTCAATTTCACAAGCTGCCCGTACTGGCAGCCGCAGCCGCGATATTTCTCGATGCTGAAATAAACCGAACCGTCCCCCGCCTTGTAAGCAATGCCGCGTGCGATCAATTTTTCGATCAACGCGATGATGTCGGCAATGAACTCCGTGGCGTGCGGTGTCTGATGCGGCTCCAGGCAGCCCAGCGTCTTGAGATCGTCCATGAACGCCGCTTCGAACTTGCCGGTGTAATCGCGGAGCGAAGATTGCGTTTCGCGGACGCGGCGGATGATTTTGTCCTCCACGTCCGTGATGTTCATGACGTGCGTGACGGCGTAGCCCTTGAACTCCAGGTATCGCCGGACGAGATCGCTGAAGACGAACGTGCGCCAGTTTCCGATATGGGCGAAGTCGTAAACGGTCGGCCCGCAGCAATACATGCCGACCTTTTTTCCGGCGGGATCGAGCGGGACGAAATCCTGGACCGAGCGCGACAGCGTGTTGAACAGTTTCAGAGCCATTGTAAATCGCGCGCAGAGTAAAAGGGGCGAAGGTGGCTGGCGAGTCCGAATCGCTTTCAGCGGCCTCAGGGCACCTGAAATTGCCGGTCAATCAGCGCGACACGAACCAGCGATTCAACTCCTTGGTGCGCGGCATTCATGCCGCTTCGGCATCGAAACGCTCAATCCAAAGGAGCATTGAGGCGGCGTGAACGCTGCGTCCCGGCCGGAATACGAACGGATCGGCATCAACGGCTGCTCGACTGACTCTCCAATCAGTTGGCGGGGTCAGTTCCAAGTTCGCCATTGGCTCTTGGATCGCCCGTGGGCGGCGGAGCGTGATCCGTTTGGGCGGGTGGCCCGAGAATCTCTGTGAAGACCGGTTTCAATGCATCCGCCCAAATCTGGTAGGCCTTGGCGGTGGGATGCAACCTGTCATGCGACATCCCGGGAAACAACCGTCCATCCTTGTCCGCGAGTTTGTCGTTTACGTTCACGTAACGAATCTTCTTCCCGTCAGCCATGCCAGCGAGACGCTCATTGATCTGATTGATCTCAGGCAAAACGGCCATGTTATCATTTCTGGGAAAAAGCCCCGTCAGGATGATGACTGCGCCGGGTGCCTTCTCCTGGCATGTCTGTACGATCGCCTTCAATCCGCGACTGATCTCATCAACCTTCTCCCCTCCCCCAGGCACGTTTCCGACATTGTTGATCCCCGCGAGGATGACAATGATCTTCGGGTTCACGCCGTCGAGTTCCCCATTCTGCAATCGCCATAAAATATTCTGCGTTCCGTCTGCGCCCCATCCGAAGTTCCCAGCGTTCCACCCGAAGAAGTTCGTCGTCCAATTTTCCAGCAAGTGCCGATATTCCCGGTCCTTCGATCCCCAGCGCCGCGTTATCGAGTCGCCCACGAAATAGACGTCAATGCCGCCTTTTTTGGCTTTTGCCACCAGTTGTTCATGGGCCACGCGGGAGTTGCGATCTGTCCGTGGCGCAGGTTGATCCGCCGGAATCCGCGAGTTCCGGGCGGGGGTTCTGGACGTCGTATTGGTTGGCCCGCGGGCTGGTTCGGCGGGTGGATTTTGCGCAGAAGCAGATGCGCAGATTACCAACGCGACGAATGAAACAAACAGGCGAGACAGGCAAATCATGGGGTCACTTCAGTTTTCAAATGGTTTCGCACGATGGTCTGAGATTCCTTCGCTCAAGGGAGAAATGACATCGGCGGGCGAATCCAAAGGGAATCTTCGTTCGTGCGGCGCCGCAATCATTCGAGCATTGAAAAAGCTGGTGGATGGTGATTACGCACCATCCACCAGCACCGATCAGACGCGAACTCACGCCAAGATTTGTTCGCGCCGGACTAATTCAGTTACGGACGGATCATCCGGAAGAACACGTTGGTCTTCGTGCGGTCGATCGTGAGGTTGACGTTGGTCAGGCTTTCGGAGCCGGGATACGTGAACCACTGGCTGGTGGCGGTCAGCGCCACGCTGTTCGTTTGGAGAATCCAGCCGCGATTCGTCGGCCAGCCCAGCGAGA
>CAMLLE010000244.1 GCA_946480555.1 uncultured Verrucomicrobia subdivision 3 bacterium | reverse complement strand
CGGGATTGAACTCGATCCTGACGCTCCAGGATTTCAACAATTCGTTCTGCGCCCGTTCGTTGGAAGTGGTTTGAGTTTTGCGAAGGCGCGTTATCGCACCATGCACGGTGAAATTCGCAGCGAATGGCGGCGCGAAGGGAACGTGCTGACCTGGACTGTGCGCATCCCACCCAATACTCGCGCGAAGATTTTCATTCCCGCTCGGCGCGATTCCGAAGTGACCGAAGGCGGCCGCGGCGTTGAGCAATCCGCCGGGTTGGGCGTGCGGAATTGGGACGGAGACTTTCTTGTGTGCGATGCCGTTCCCGGCGATTACACGTTCACTTCAACTGTTTCCAAATGATTATGCGAAATCGAATTCTGGCCGCGCTGGCGGCGGTTGCGATGTGGATGCCGGGCATTGAAGCGGCGCCCGCCGGCACCAACACGACGGAACTGTGGGGCATTTTTGAGATCGCGCTGAACGGTCCGACGAACGGGAATCCGTTCCTCGATGTGCGGTTCTCCGCCGTCTTCGACAACGGACAACGCCGCGTGGAAGTGCCGGGGTTCTACGACGGCGACGGCGTTTACCGCGTGCGGTTCATGCCGGAAGCGCAGGGCCGCTGGCAGTACGAGACGCGCGCAAATCGCTGGGAGCTGACGGGCAAGACGGGCGAACTCACGGTGACGCCGCCGGGCAGGGGCAATCACGGCCCAGTGCGCGTGTTCAACACGTATCACTTCGCCTATGCCGACGGCACGCCGTTCAAGCAGATCGGCACCACGATTTACAACTGGATCGATACACCCGACGAACTGCAGGAGGAAACGCTGCGCACGCTCGCGGCGTCGCCGTTCAACAAGGCGCGCATGTTGATCACGCAACAGCCGACGCCATATCGGAAGGAATTTGCGCCGCCGCGCTGGCCGTGCAAAGGGCGGCCGGGGAGTTGGGATCTTGCCCGATTCAATCCGAAGTTCTTTCAACATTACGAGAAGCGGCTCGCCCAGCTGCGCGATCTTGGCATCGAGGCGGACGTGATCCTGTTCAATCCATACGGCAAATGGGGATTCGAAACGATGGATGCCGAGGGTGACGACCGTTACGTGCGTTACGTGGTGGCGCGGTTTGCGGCGTTTCGGAACGTCTGGTGGTCGCTCGCGAACGAATACGATTTCCTGCGCACGAAGACGGACGCGGATTGGGACCGGCTGGGCGCGCTGGTGCAGCAGTGCGATCCGTTCAATCACCTGCGTTCGATTCACAACGGGACGTTGCTCTACGACCACGGTAAATCCTGGGTCACGCATGTGAGCATGCAGAACGGCATCGCGGTGGAAACGCCGGGCAGCGCGGAGATTTACCGGGACGTTTATCGCAAGCCGGTCGTTTACGATGAAGTGAAGTATGAAGGCGATGCGAAGTATCGGTGGGCGGACCTGACCGGCTTCGACATGGTTCATCGCTTCTGGTGCGGCGCGGCGGGCGGAACGTATGTCGGGCATGGCGATTACTTCAACACGCTGGACGAAGACACATGGACCTCCTTTGGCGGCAAGTTGAGCGGCCAGAGCCCGCCGCGGCTGGCTTTCCTGCGCAAGATTCTGGAAGAAGGCCCGGTGGAAGGTTTGGAGCCGATCGACAAATGGAACGATCCCGATACAGCCGGAAAACCCGGCGAGTATTACCTGACGTATTTCGGCCGTGCCACTCCGACGAACTGGGTCTTCCAGCTCTACAAGCGTGGCGTGACGGATGGCATGCGATTCAAAGTCGATGTGATCGATGTCTGGGACATGACGATCACGCCGGTGGAAGGGGAGTTCGTGACGAAGAAGCGCGACAGTTACCATTTCGTCGATGCGAATGGCCGCTCGGTGATATTGCCCGGCAAACGCGGCATCGCCATTCGTGCCGTCAACGTTGGAGGTTCAACGGACCGGCCCGATCCCAATGCATTCATCGATCCGAACCTTCCATTGCCACGTCCGGCCGGGACGCCGTGAGCAGGTGCAGAAAATTCATTTAAGACTGCAAATGACGCGTCGCCACGGTTGGCGCAGTTGAGCTAGAGTAGTCAGCAATTGAACCAATTTGCGCCTCATACGAATGGTTGATTGACGCCATCCGCAACGAGCCGCAGGCTTTTATCGCATGAAATTTATCCACGAAGACTTTCTCCTCGGCACGCGCACGGCGCGCCGGCTTTACCATCAGTTCGCAGAAGACCAGCCAATCTTTGATTATCACTGCCATCTTTCGCCCAAGGACATTGCGGAGAACCGGCAGTTCAGCAATCTGTTCGAAATCTGGCTTGAGGGCGATCACTACAAATGGCGCGCGATGCGATCCAATGGCGTTGCGGAGCGCTTTTGCACCGGTGACGCCGATCCGTTTGCCAAATTCCAGGCCTGGGCCGCAACGGTGCCGCACACCTTGCGCAATCCGCTCTATCACTGGACGCATCTGGAGTTGAAACGCTATTTCGACATCGACGAACTGCTGGACGAAGCCAGCGCGACCCGCATCTGGAAAAAAGCCAACGAACGCCTGCGTTCTCCGGAGCTTTCGACGCAGGGCATTCTCAGGAAGCAAGGCGTGGACACGGTCGGAACCACCGACGATCCGACCGACGATCTGCGTTATCACCGCCAGTTCGCCGAGAGCGGGCATCCGACGCGGATGATCCCGGCCTTTCGTCCGGACAAGGCGCTCACGGTGGACAACCCGGCGGGCTTCAACAAATGGGTGGCGGCGCTGGAAGCTGCGGCGGACATGGACATCCGGAACTTGAACGACTTCCTCGACGCATTGAAGAAGCGCCACGATTTCTTCCACGCGCATGGCAGCCGGATTTCAGATCACGGCATGAACCATTGTTTCGCGGATTTCTGTTCGCCGAAAACGGCGGCCGGCATCTTCACCAAAGCCCGCCGCGGCACTGCGGCTTCACCGGAGGAATACGGCAAGTTCGCCGCGTTCATGATGTTGTTCTTCGGCAAGCTTGACGCGGAGAAGGGCTGGACCAAGCAATTGCACCTGGGCGCAATGCGCAGCAACAACACACGGCTGTTCAAGCAGCTCGGCGCGGATACCGGTTTCGATTCCATCGGCGATTATCCTCAGGCGCAATCCCTCGCGGCATATCTCGATCGGCTCGATCAGGAAAACGCGCTGCCGAAGACGATCATTTACAACCTCAACCCGGCGGATAATTACGTCTTTGCGACGATGCTGGGCAACTTCCAGGACGGCACCATCCCGGGCAAGTTGCAGTTCGGTTCGGGCTGGTGGTTCCTCGATCAGAAGGAAGGCATGCAGTGGCAGATCAATGCGCTGTCGAATCTCGGCCTGCTGTCGCGCTTCGTTGGCATGATCACGGACTCGCGTTCGTTCATGTCGTATCCGCGCCACGAATATTTCCGCCGCGTGCTTTGTGACCTGATTGGCCGCGACATGGAGAACGGGGAAATTCCCGATGACGAAATGCTCGTCGGCACGATGGTGCAGAACATCTGCTTCAGCAACGCGAAGCAGTATTTTGGAATTCCGGCTTTGAAAGCTGAGAAACCCGCTGGCAGCACCACCACGCTGGTTCGTCGAAAAGGCGGTAAGTAGCGGGTTCAGCGAGCCCACATTCTGGTTTTAGGATCAAAGCGCAGGAGCAGATGGTCTCCTGCGCTTTTTGCATCGACGCTGTGTGCAGAAAAATCAAACACGACTGCAAGGGTTCCCCGATGATTTCCCGCGGAGCATCCGCTACGTTCAGGCCCGTTCATTCAGTTCGCAAAGCCGTGCCGTGCCGCCTGTTCGTCCAGCTCATCAGGTGATTCGCCAGCCGGTCCGGACGCACATGCATTTATGAAATTATCACTCGGAATCTTCGCATCGATGTTCGCCCTCAGCTTGTCCGCAGCGGAAAGCGGTTCGTTCAACGTCCGCGAATTTGGCGCGAAAGGCGATGGAGTGGCTCTCGACACTGCTGCTGTTCAAAAGGCCTTGGACGCCTGCGGCAGAGCGGGCGGGGGTACGGTAAAAATTCCGTCTGGGACCTACCTTTGCCAGCCGCTCACGATGCGCACGCGCACGACGCTGCTGCTGGAATCGGGCGCGGTGCTGAAAGCGACCGACGAGCCGGCGCATTTTCTGCCGGCCGATGTGACGTGGGATGAGATTCTGGCCGGCACGAAGAAGGGGCCGTTCAAACCGTTCCTCAGCGGAAAAGATCTGGATAACGTGACCATCACGGGCAAGGGAACGATCGACGGTTCGGGCGCGAAATGGTGGGTGCCCGCGGAAGCGGCGCGCAAGAAAGTCTCCGGTTACACACTCCCGCGGCCCAACCTCGTCGTGCTGAATCGTTCCAAAAACGTCCGTATGTCCGGCATCACCCTGCGCGACGCGCCCAAGTTCCACTTTGTGCCGACCGAATGCGACGACGTCTTGATCGAAGACGTGACAGTGCTCGCGCCGGAGGAAGCGGCCAACACTGATGGCATCGATCCAAGCGCTTGCCGCAATGTGACAATCACCCGCTGCTTGATTGATGTGGGCGATGACAATATTGCGATAAAAGCGGGGAAGAAGATCGACGGGCGGGAGTTTGCCTGTGAGAACATCACAATCACGGATTGTGTCTTCCGGCGCGGACACGGCCTTTCCATCGGCAGTGAAACCGTGGGCGGCGTGCGTGGTGTGGTGGTGAAGAATTGCACGTTCGACGGAACTGAGAATGGCATTCGCATCAAATCGCGGCGCGATCGTGGCGGCCGCGTGGAAGACATCAGCTACTCTGACCTGACCATGACGAACGTGTATCCCGCAATTTCCTTCGCGGCGTATTACCAGAACAGTTCGCAGCTGAAGATGCTGAAGGACGATGCGGCGCAGCCAGTCACGGAAACCACCCCGCAGTTCAAAAACATCCGCATCAGCAACTTGAAGGCGCATTCGACGCGCGGTGCGGGATTGATTGTCGGTCTGCCCGAGGCGGCGATTTCCGGGTTCGTCCTGGAGAACGTGGAAATCAACGCTCAGACCGGTCTCACCATCGCGAATGCGAAAGGCGTCGTGCTGAAGAACGTGAAGGTGAATGTCCAGAAAGGCGAACCCTTCAACCTGCACAACGCTGAGGTGCAAGGGTTGCCGAAATGATTCGGGAATTTTCGCATCCGGGTTCAGGCTGAGAGCAACTGAAAGCGCGGGCTGGCGGCGGAGCCCCGACGCCTGCGCCGGTGTGAAGAAATGGTTGTTGGAATTCCACGGGTTGCTCCGCGCTTCACCCGGGGGTGGCGCCTTCGTTCCTGCCTTGAGGACGTCGTACTGAAGCCTCGGCATTCCTCGCGTCCTGACTGCTTTGCGCCTTGGCGTTTATCGCGGAATCTGCCGATTGGGAACGCCGCAGAATGGCGATTGGCCGTCAGTATTTCTTCCTATCAACAAAGGCTTGTCCGCGCATTGCCGTGGTTTAGGGTGAGCTTGTTCCCGCGCCTAATGGTATGAAAAAACTGAGCTCATTGTTCGTTCTGGCTGTGTTTGCTGTGATTCTGACCGGATGCAGCTCGACGCGCAGCGGAGCGGCGGCC
>CAMLLE010000243.1 GCA_946480555.1 uncultured Verrucomicrobia subdivision 3 bacterium | reverse complement strand
CTCCGATTGCTGCATCCGGTGAGACAGGATGTAGGGCTTGGTCAGTCCGGCCGGCCTGGCGAGTGCGGACCACGATTCCGGCAGGAATGTGGGATCTGGCATTTGAAAACACGGACGTTTGAGGATCGATTCGGCGGCAATCCGGCCGCTTGCTTCCCGCAGCGAAATGGCATCAAGCCCAGCCGCGAGCTTCTTGAAATCGTCCTGATGCTCGGGATCGATCGAGCTGCCGCCAAGACTGGCTGCGTAGCTGACGCGCCGGGCGTTTGCTCTACCAAAGCTGCAGAAGTAGGCGGGGTCGAACCGGTTTCCCGTATGGCCCGGGTTCCAAATCTGGTCGCTGCCGCACACGACGGCGTCGAGGTGTCCCGTGTTTTCTCTCAAGTGCTCCAGCGTGTGGAAGGTTCGTGAGCTGAGCGGCAGGCCGGTGCGAATGGCGCGGCGGAACTTCAGCCAATGAAGAATGTGAAGCAGATGTCGCGGGCCGGATTTATCCTTCCGGTGGGCCGGATGATAATCCAAAACCTCCACTTCATGGCCGAGGCTGGCCAGGGCATGAGCGAGCGCGTGGCATTGGAGGAATGCACCGAAGTTCACCGACCGCTGAAAAGTAATCAGGCCAACCTTCATCTGTTTTGATTTCGATTTCGCTTTCGCTGCATCGATTCGAACTCAATCCACTTCGATCACTTCCACGCGCGCCACCTTCAGCGCAGCGAGGTGGATCAGCTGCGTCAGGCGGATGAGCCAGACGATGGGCCAGCTCCGGTCTCCCGCGTTGAGAATCCAGTTGATGGTTTTCGAGGAGTAAGAGGCGTTGAAGAACCGCACCCCGCGCAGCCGGCGCATGATTCGCGGATTGCTTTCGCGGAAGACCGAACCGCAGTTCGGCAGGCTGTGGTCTTGATGCTCCTTGCTCCAGGAAATCCTTTCCTGACGGCGGCCTTGTGCTGAGCCGCGCGGAAACTGGAACACGGCGCTCAGGATGAGTTTGTTCTGCAGGCCGGTGAACGGCGTGATCCGATGTCCGACCGGGATCTCCGAACGGCAAAGAGTGTGTGGCTGATCCAGTTCCAGGTACGTTACGGATTGGATGAAGTCGTAGATGGATTGACGGTGCGCGCGGCCACGGCCCGCGTTCATCGCCACCGCGCCGCCGACCGTTGCGGGAACACTGGCCAGGTAATAAAACGAATCCAGTTCGCGTTCCTCGCACCATTTCAAAACCTGCGCCAGCATCACGGACGAAGAGGCCTCCAGCGTGCAGGCGTCGATTTCGCGCATGGCTTTCGGCAGCTTGTTTCGAAGCACTAGGGAACGAACCTGGCGTTTCTTGAAAAGGATGTTGGAGCCCGCGCCGAGGATCAGCAATGGCATCTGCTGCTGGTGCGCCCATCGGGCGCAGGCGGCGAATTCCTCCGCGGATTGGAATTCACCATAATGCAGGAAATCGTGGCGCGTTCGATAGTGGCTCAGGCGGTCGGACGTGAGCCGTTCAATTTTCGGAATGGAACCGGATTGGCGATTGCCATTCATGCAAACGGAATCTCAGCCGAGAATTCCGAGAAACTCCTTGGATAGCCGCGTGACTTGACGCACGCGACCGTCGAGGTCCGCGCGCATCGAGAGCGGCATAAATGAGAGTCTGTGGCCCATGCCATGGCCGCAAAAATACGGCGCGACACGAATCGCTGGCAATCAAAACAACGCCGCGGCCGTCCGCCCGTGGGAGGCGTGTGCAACTCCCTTGGCGCACGAGGCTGGCCACCGGGAGAAGGCGCTTGCGCCGGGAGTGTGCGATGGACAGATTTCGGCCATGAATTTCCGATCCAAGATTGTTGCCATCGAAGATTTGCCCGCGTGGCGCAAAAAGATCCGCGACAATCGGAAACGGCTGGTGGTCACGAATGGCTGCTTCGACATCCTGCACCTGGGTCATGTGACGTATCTGGAAGCGGCGCGCAATCAGGGCGACGTGCTGCTGGTGGGGATGAACAGTGACGCAGCCGTCGGTCAGTTGAAAGGCCCCTCGCGTCCGGTGAACGCGGAAGAGGATCGGGCCGGAGTGCTGGCGGCTTTGGAAAGCGTCGATGGCGTCTGCATTTACCGTGAGAAAACCGCGACGAACTTTTTGGGGCTCGCTGAGCCGGACATTTACGTGAAGGGCGGCGATTACACGATCGAGACGCTGAATCAGGAAGAACGGGCCGTGGTGGAAAAGGCGGGAGCGAAGATCGTGATCATTCCATTCGTTCCAGGCAAATCGACCACAGCGCTTCTGGAGAAGATTGTGAAACTGTGAAGCTGGGGGCTGGCAGTTGGTAGCTGGTGGCTGGAAGCTCGGAGGGACGAGTTACACGAGTCCCTGATCAGGAACTTCGATCCAACGGCCTGACTGAGGAGTTGGCAGGGAGAGTTTTTACAGAAGCAAACGAAGGGAACGAAGGCTTCTGTGCTTCTTCGCTTTCTTTGTTTGCTTCTGTGAGAACTCGCGCCCGATCGTGGTGCGAAGCGGTTTTTCTTGTAGAGGGACTCGTGTAACTCGTCCCTCCAAATGAGGCGTCCTCCAATCGTCAGCTTTCGGCGGCGGCGAGGGCGGAATCCAGGAGGTTCGCGGCGGTGGGCAGGGATTGCCGCAGGTCTGCCACGCGTGAATTCAAGCGCACGATGGTTTCTTCCGCGCCAGCATTCACCAATCGCTGATACCAGCCCACAAACGCACGGCTCGTCGCCGCTTCTTCAGCGGTATCCCGGGTCGACGGAATCGGTTGCGATTCCACTGCGGAGCAAAGGATCAGCGCGGCCAGTGCCTGGGGAGGACGGGCACAATTGCAGGCGCGCTCCCACAGCGGATGCGCGTCCTTCGTTTGCTGGCTGAGCAGCAACGCTTCCGCGCGTTGCGCGATCACAGTCTTTTCTTCGGGCAGCGCTTTGATGGCTTCACTGGTCCAATCGCAGGCGAATTCCAGGAACTCGGGTTTCGCGAACGCGACATCGGCGCCCAGCTTCCACGCGTTCACGTTTTGCGGATTCGCCGCCACAATCTCATGCAGCTTGTGCAGCGCGTCCACGTGCCGGTTTTGCTGAACGAGCAGGCGCGCGTAATCGAGCTTCACATTCTCCACGTTTCCGGTTTCGTTCAACGCCGCGAGCAAGGCCTTTTCCGCGCCGGCGGGATCGCCCATCTGCATCAGGCTCAGGCCCAGGCAATGATTCGGCGCGCAGGTGAGTATGTCCGTGTTGATCGGCGAAAGGGCTGGCTGATTCCGCTTCGCAATGCACTGGCGCATCTGCTCGGCGGCGGCGCGATGATTCTTCATTTCGAAGTCCGCGAGGCCCAAAGCGAAGTGCAGCGACGCGGTCAATCCGCCTTTCTGCGCGAGCGGCGAATTGAGGATGCGAATGACATCAATGTGCTGACGGTTGCGGTAAAGGTGAACCGAGTATTGCGTGAGCAAGACTTCGCGCAGCTCGGGCACGACTTCATGCGCCGGCTGGTCGGACATCATTTCGAATGCCTTTTGATAGTGCACAAGCCCGGCCTGCAATTCACCCGAGCGCACGAGCTCGAGCCCGAGATTCAGGACCAGGTTCACATCGTCCGGCCGCTCCGTGATTGCTTGTTTGAGCAGGCGGAGATTGCGGTCGATTTTGTTGCGATCCTTCACCAGTTCCTTGCTGTAACCGTGATGCAGGAGTTGGGCGGTGCCGAGATCGGTCTTCATGCCCCAGGGTTTGCAATGCGGAATGAGGCTGGGGAAAACCTGCTCGTGAATGCGGCCGTAAAAATGCGCGCCGGGAACGTTGCGGAACAGGCGCGGCACAAAGCTGCGTCCGTCATTCTGCCCTTCATTCACCAACGGGAGACGATGCGCGAGCGCTTCGGCCTGTCGGATGTCCTTCTTTAGATTCGCGTGTTGATCTGCGGGAAGTTCTTCATCCGCGTCGAGCATTAGAATCCAGTCACCCGTTGCATGTTCCAATGCTGCATTGCGAGCAGCGGCAAAATCATCGCACCAGGTGAAAGTGTGAATCTCCGCGCCGAATTCCTTTGCGATTTCAACCGTGCGATCGGTGGAGCCGGTATCGACCACCACGATCTGATTGGCGAGTCCTTGAACGGACTTGAGGCATTGCGCGATGAACCTTTCCTCATTTTTCGTGATGAGGCAGACGGTTAGGCGATTTGAGATTTGAGATTTGAGATTTGAGATCGCCGCCGGCAGAACGAGCCAGTCGGGTTTCGCATTTCCCTTCAGAGCTTTTTGCAGGAATTGCCTCGGAGCTTTCCAGCCGGGAGCGAGATCGCGCGCGCGTTGAGCGCAAGTGCGGGCGCTGTTGGCATCGCCAGCGGCAAGCGCGATTTCCGCGAGCAACAGGAAACCTTCGGGATGGAACGGGCGTTTGCTGATGGCGTCAGTAGCCGCAGTCCAGGCTTCCGACAGAGCCTTGCGTCCGAAATGTTCGCGAGCTTTGGCGAGCGATCCGATATGAGCGACGGAGGGGATCGGACTCGTGGCTGCTTTTGCCGGAACGGCAGAGGGCTTTGTCGCGACAGCATTGGCGAGCATTTCGATCTGCTTGGACGCGATTTCCGCGGCGCGTTGCCAGGTCCAATTCTGGCGGACGTGCTTGCTGGCAGCGGCGCCTTTATCACGCGCGGCGTTTGGATTCGAGACAATCCACTTGAGCCGTTCGGCAAGCGCATTGACATCCGGTTCGAGCAGCCACGCTTCGGAAACGGTTTTCATTCCGCCGACTTCGTTGCCGATGGTGCGGCGAGTGGAAGGGAGGCGATATGCCAATTCATCCGTGGCGAAATCGTCGGTTGCGCCGCCGCCCGTGACGACGACAGGCAGGCCGCACGCCATTGCTTCCAGGACGGGCAGACCAAAACCTTCGCCGCGATATGGATGCACGAGGCACTGGCAAGCCGTGTAAAGTCCCGGCAGTTCTTCAGGCGAAAGCTCCTCGTTCAGATAGAGGATTTCCGGCGAATTTGGAATCTGCTGTGCCTGCTTGATCTGCTCGGCGAACGTCTGACCGCGGTAAACGGAATTGCCGCCGAAATCCTTGATCACGAGACAGACGTCGTCCGCCGCAGTAAAGCTTTTGAGGTGCGCATTCAGAAGAACGTCAATGCCCTTGCGACCGATGGTTCCGCCGACGAACAGGAAGCGGAATTTCTTGGCAGTCTTCAGCTGGCGCGGTGCGACTTCCGGTCGAAAGATTTCCGTATCCACCCCGTTCGGAACAATGTGAACCTTCGCGGCATCGATGCCCGAGTCCACGTAAAACTGGCGGACCATTTTCGTTGGAACCCAGAACTCGTCCACGTTGTCGGCTTGGTTCACCCAATCGACAGTCAGCGAACCGAATTCCCACGGTAGAATGATTGCCAGTTTGACGGAAGCTGGCTTCGACCAGTTCGGCGGCCACGCATGGCGCACGGTGATCTGCGCGGCGACAGACGTTCTGGAAAGTCTTTCGCGATACGTCGGTAGCGCTTCGCTCCCGCCGCCGGCGTTGATGCGATAAATCCCGCCGATGAAAGTATTGCGGAAACCGTGCT
>CAMLLE010000242.1 GCA_946480555.1 uncultured Verrucomicrobia subdivision 3 bacterium | reverse complement strand
TCGAGTCTGTTCTATTCGCGCCAAGGCGAAGGCGATTTGCCGTAGGTGCGCCCATACCAGTCTTCAGTCGTTCGGCTATCCATCTCAACGTCATCGTTGTCTCCTTCCTGAGCCGCTCCGCAATCCGTATCTTCTCCCGATCTCCCTTCGGCCGCGATTCCAAATCCATCTCTGTCCACCCGAGCCGGACTAGTTCTCCCGCTATGATACGGCGCGCCTTCTCCTCCATTGTCTCCCGCCGTGTTTCCGGCAGATGATTCTCTCCCACCGCAGCTTCCACCTTCGCCAGCAGTTCTTTCCGGAACGCGTCATCGCCAAGGCACCAGCCGCGCCGAATCGGTTGGAACTCATCGTCCTGTTCGAATCCGCGCCGTTCTTCGACGCACCGCTCCAATTCCTCACAATCCGCCTTGATGCGGCCTTCCTCCAGCGTTTCCACGAACCGTCCATGATCCACATCATCCCGAAAAATCGGTTCACGGCGTTGCCCACGATTCATAACGTGATAAATGGCTCCCGGATACTCGATCCTCAACTGCCTTGGCATGGCTGTCTTCTACCGCCGACCACCCCGCCTGTAAACTCTCCGGCTCCACGCCGTTGATAAATGTGCGGGACTGCCCCCTTTACTTTACGGCATGAGGGCTTTGCCTCTGGCCTGTGCCATTGGAGAAACTCCGAGGGCAGAATCCCGGCGGACGGCGAGCGGAAGACACGTTATCGGCGGCGAGCGAGTGCCAATAATCCGAGGCTCAAAGCGAAGAACGCGGCGGAGTTCGGCTCGGGAACGGTCTGCATTTCGATCCGCCAGTTCAGGAGTTGTCCCTGGTCGCCGCTGGAAAGATCTGCGACGAACAGCGTCCAATTGCCGTTTGGATTCAAGCCGTAAAACGATTCCAGGGCCGTGTTCCTGTCCGTCCATTCGTCCACGGTCATAGGATCGGCACTACGCCCGTCCGGCTGCCACGTGCCAAGCAATTGACCGTCTCCATCGTAACCCGGGCTGAAGAGTTCGTACCAGTGCACGTCATGCTCTGCATCGTCATCGAGCGTGATGCTCAATCCGCTGGCACTGTAGCCGAACTGGTTCGCACTGCTTGCGCCGACGCGGTTCAACAGGACGGTGAATCCGCTGTCGTGAACAAGGTGAGCGTAGAAATCGCCGATGAATCCACCGCTGATCGCGAGCGACACTGACAGATGCGAAATCACTCCCGGCACATCGGTGATCTCGCGCGTGTCCGCCAGTCCGTTGACGTCGCCGTCGGGAATCCAATTCGTCACGTTGAATGTGCCTGTGAATTCAAACGACGCCGGCGTGCTGCTCGCATTCCATCCGGCGAGCAGCTGCGCGGCGACGATCCAGATTTTCAGAAAGCGAAGTTTCATGGAAAAGGAGCCCGCCTGGTTGAGGCGGGCTCCGAACCGGATTTACGGATACACCGTGCGGTAATAGCGCGTTGCGCCCTCAGGGTTGTCGGTGAATTCAAACCTGCCGAGCGCACTTGCTGTGACGCTGCCATTGGTCAGGTTCTGCCAGTTCGCCGGACTCATCGTCGGCGTGTATTGCAGGCGGTATGTGTAGCCGGGAATGCCGTTGCCGGTGATCGCGATCGTTCCGTTATCCAACGCCCGGATCGTCAGGTTCTGGCTCGCTGCATTGTTTGCAGGAACGTTGATGGTGACCGTCGCAGTCGCGCTTCCGCCGCGTCCGTCTGCAACCGAATAGGTGAATGAATCGGCGTTCGTGAATCCAGCTGGCGGAGTGTAGAAAACCCAGCCGCCGCTGACCTGGATCGTGCCGCCGTTTGCGCTGTTGGTGCTGACGCTTGGCACGAGCGTGTCGCCATCGGCGTCCGAATCGTTCGCGAGCAGCGTGGACAAGCGCACTTTCAACGTCACGTTTGGATTGCGCGTTACAGAATCGTTATTCGCCACAGGCGCCGCATTGATCGTCTGCACGGGCGACAGCGTGTTTGTGACGCCAGTGAAGTTGGCGTCGCCCTCGTATTCCGCGACGACCGTGTGCGTTCCAGCGCCCGAATAATTTGTCGTGAATGCCGCGGCGCCATTCGAAGCCGGGACTGACGCGGCAATGCTGCCATCGACGCGGAAGTTCACCGTGCCCGAAGGTGTTCCAGCTCCTGGCTCCACTGCGCTGAGCGTCATTGTCCAGGTCACATCCGCGCCCGGCACTGCGGGATTTGCCGATGAAACGAGCAGGCCGCTCGACAGCGCCCGATCGATCGTCAGCGTCCCCGCGACATAGTTGAACGAGTAGTTGGTGCTGCTCGCGCCGCTCGCCGTGATGGCATAAGCGCCTGCGTTGCTCGACGCCGTGGCTGTTGTCGCCAGAGTGGCGAGCGCGCTGAGATCGTTGGTGTCTTCACCGAGAACGAATCCAGTGTAGGTCGCCGTCAATTCCGGCAGCGCCTGGCCGAAGACCTTTGTCTTGTCGTCGGCAGTGACCGTGATGATCGCGCTGGAAACCGTGAGCGTGCCGTTTGAATGCGTGATCGTGTAATTTGGATCCGCGGCGCCACTGGCGGTGATGGCGTAAGTTCCCGCAGGGCTTGCAACAGTCGCCACTGTTGCGAGGTTCACCGGCGTGTTCAGGCTGCTCGCGTCATCGCCATTTACAAACCCAATGTAATTGGCGGTCAATTCCGGCAGCGCCGCGCCGTAGGTTTTGGATTTGTTCGCCGCAACGATTGTGAGCGCGGCTGGCGTGATCGTCAGCGTGCCGTTTTCATGCGTGATGTCGTAATTGGCATCGCTCGCACCGCTGGCTGTAATCGTGTAGGTGCCCGCGGGGCTTGCAGCCGTGGCAGTCGTGGTCACAGAGACCGGCGAGTCGAGATCGGCAGCGTCATCTCCGTTCACAAATCCAGTGTAGGACGCCATGAATCCGGGCACAGCCGCGCCATAGACTTTGTTCGTGTCGTTGGCGGCAATGGTCAGCGGCGCTGGCGTGACAGTGATCGCCACGTTCGTACTCGCGCTGGCGAAACTGTTCGTGTCAGACGGAGTGAAAGTCACCGTCAACGCGTGATCAGCTCCGGCGTTCAGCACAGTGCCCAGCGGCGGATCGTAACTGAACGTTCCGGGAACGTTCGTGGAACCGTAGCTTGCGGAAGCATTCAGCTGCGTGCTGGAAAGCGCCGTGCCGTAAACAATGTCCGCCGGGTTGACCCAGGCGAGGGCTGGCGCCGCAACGCCGGTAATTTCCAGCGCCCATTCCGTCAGCATGTTTGTGCCGCCGGATTCGACATCCGCAAGGAAGAGCGTCCATTCGCCCGCTGCGCTCAAGCCGTTGAAGTTCGTCAATGACGTGGTGCGCGGCGACGTATTCGTCACAGCGGCGGGATCGACATTGCGCCCGTCCGGTTCCCACGTTCCAGTCAGTGGCGAGCCGTCCGCCGGCGTGGTGACATTGCGATAAACGTGAATGTCGCCGTTGGCCGCGCCGGTTTGGAAGGTCACATTGAAACCGCTGTCGGGATAACCCATGCGATCCGACGCTGTCGTTCCAGGCCGATTCAGCAGCACGGTGAAACCGGTGGAATGCTGAACGTAGCCATAGAGGTCGCCGTTGAATTCACCGCTGATTTTCAACCGCACCTTGAGCGACGTGATGGTGCTCACGGCGGAGTTGACCGTCCGCACTTCGCTCAAGCCGCTGGCGTCGCCGTCGGGCACGACGCGGTTGGTGGTGAACGTGTAGAGTTCCGTGGTTTGCGCGTGCATTTGCGGGATTGCCGCGAACACGAGCAACAGCCACACGAGGAGGAGGCTCAGGCTTTTCATAGATTTCGGAATTGTGATTTGGGATGCAAAGTCAATGTGGCCGCGCGACGCCCGGGCGTGCCGCTTGGCGTTCAGTGTTGGGGAAATTCGTTTCATAGGTCAGTGCGTGGAGCGGTAAATCCGCGGGGGAGAATTGGCCGGTGGCGTATCGATGAATTCGTAACAGCCGCGCGCATCGGCGCTGGCGGTCCCGAGCGTTTGCCACAGGGGCGATTGCGCGTTGGTCGCGCATTGAATGCTGTACGTCCGGTGCGGAACGCCCTGGAAACGGATGCGCTTCGATCCGTTCCCGAGATCGCTCAACGCATTGATGTTTTCCGCGGCAGCGAGGTCTCCAACGATTGCGATTGAAACCAAGCCGGTGGACTGCAACCCGCCGGAATCGGCAATCACGTAGGCGAAAGAGTCAGTGTTGGTGAAACCCGCGGGCGGCTGGTAGATGATCCAGCCCGAATTGGTCTGCACGGTTCCGCCTTGGGCGCTGATTCCATTGAACGAGTGCAGCAGCAGGGCGTCGTTCTCCCAATCCGTGCAATTTGTCAGCAGCGTGCTCACGCGGACTTTCACGCCGCTGGTTGGATGGCGGCGCAAGACGGGCGTTGCGGCTATTGGCGCGGCGTTGATGGCTTGGTTCGGACTGAGGCCGTTGGTGCTCGGGAAGAAGTTCGAACTTCCTGAAAACTCCGCTGAAATCGCATGCGTGCCGTGGGTGAGGGACGAGGTCGTCAACATCGCGATTCCGGCTGGCGAAACTGCAGCCGGCGATCCGAGTGCGGCACCGTCCGACTTGAACTGCACGGTCCCGGTCACGATTCCGCTCGCCGGCGCCACCGTTGAAATCGTCGCGGTGAACGTGACGTTCGAACCGGTCGGCGATGGATTTGCCGATGACGCAAGAACGAGAGTCGTGCTGCCCTTGCTCACGGTGAACGCTCCACTGATGCCCGATTCCGAGCTGCCGTTTCGCGTCGCGGTAATGGTGTGGTTGCTTCCCGCCTGCGAGACGGAGACGGATTGCGTGCGAACGCCGGAAGTGAATGCGCTGGAGGCGGCCGGGCTGACTGTTCCAGCTGTTGTGGTGAACACCACGTTGCTGCTGAAGCTGGTGACCGTGTTCTCGTATTGGTCCCTGGCCGTGATGATCACGTCGAACGCTGCGCCGACGATTTGGGTTCCAATGCTGCCAAAGCTGAAGTGATGCAGCGCACCGGGGTTCACGGTGAACGCGCCGCTGGTTGCTGCGGTGAGCGACATCCCTCCCGTCGCGGTGGCGGCCAAACGCACGCTGCTTTCCGCTTTCGTGTAGGTGACGCCAGCGATCGTCACCGAGCTGCCGCCGTTGGTGATGGTTCCCGTCAACGTCCCGCCGAGCGTGCCTGAACCGGAATTCAAGCTCAGCACGAACGTGGTATCCGATGTCACGAACCGCGCGTTGTTGTTCGTGTCCTGAGCCTGCACCACGATGCTGAATGCTGTGCCTGCGGTGGGATTGGAACCGCCGTTCACCGAAGTGATTGCAAGTTTGGCTGGTGGGTTTGTTTCCTGGATGCTGACCGTGCAGAATGTGCCGGGCGAACTCTGGTTGTTGAATTCGGTGGCGACCCACGCCGCGGAACGGGCGACTGTGGAGACACGCACTTCATCGATCGTCCCATCAAAACCGAAGCTGGCGTTGCCGTTGCCGTGTCCGCCAATGAAGGTGTTTGTGCCCAGGCCAGCATAGGAAATCGAACTGGTCTGGGCGTTGGAGGCCACGGCCACTCCGTCCACATAAAGTCTTTGCACGTTGCCGGCGTC
>CAMLLE010000241.1 GCA_946480555.1 uncultured Verrucomicrobia subdivision 3 bacterium | reverse complement strand
GGCTCGTGGCTACTTGAACCGCCCTGAACTGACGGAGCAAAAGTTCATTCCCAACGCGTTCGCGCACGTTCCTGGCAAACGCCTGTATCGCACGGGTGATCTGGTCCGCCTGCGTCCGGACGGTGAACTTGAATTCGTCGGACGCGCGGATGAACAAGTTAAGATTCGCGGCTACCGCATCGAACTGGGCGAGATCGAATCGGCATTGCGCGGGCATCCGGATTTGAAGGAAGCGGTGGTGATCGCACGCGAAGACGCGCCCGGCAAGAAGCAGCTGGTGGCGTATTACATCCCTCGCGACAGCGTAGAGCTGCATGTGAACGACGTCCGCCATTTCCTCAAAGACCAGCTCCCATCCTACATGGTGCCGGCCGCCTTCGTTGCATTGGAATCGTTCCCGATGACACCGGGCGGAAAAGTTGATCGCAAGGCGCTGCCGCCGCCCGGCGACGACCGCCCGGAACTCGATTCGCTATACGCCGCGCCGCGCACGCCGCTGGAGGAAATCCTCGCGGGCATCTGGGCTGAAGTGCTGCACTTCAAACGCGTGGGCATCGAGGACAATTTCTTCGATCTCGGCGGGCATTCGCTTCTGGCGACACAGGTGATTTCGCGCATGCGCGAAAAGCTTCAGGTCGAGCTGCCGCTGGGCGATCTGTTCGATTATCCCACCGTGTCCGCGCTGGCCGGACATCTGAGCTCAAGCAGCACCATGCAGCCGGTGCTGCCCGTGTCCGCAATGTCGAATGGCCGCACGTTGCCGCTCACGCCCGCGCAATGGCGGTTGTGGTTCCTTGATCTGTTCGAGCCTGAGCAGCTCTCATACAACATCACCACAAGCATCCGGTTGAAAGGACCGTTGAACGTTCCCGCGCTGGAACGAAGCCTGACGGAACTCGCGCGACGCCACGAAGCTCTGCGCGCAATCTTCAGCACCGATAACGGCCAGCCCGTGCAGATCATTTGCGAACCGAGTGACATTCGCCTCGTCATAGCGGACCTGAGCCACTTCCCCGCTGGCGAACGCGAAGCGCGGGCGCTGGCGGAAGCTGCGCAAGAAGGCCGCAAGTCTTACGTCACCTCCGCCCCCATGCTGCGGCCGTTCGTTTGGAAGCTTGCGGAAGAGGATCACCTGCTCCTGTTGATGACGCACGAACTGGCCTGCGACGGCGCGTCGGTACAGCTGATGTTTGAGGAGCTGTCCGCGCTCTACGAGGCATTCTGCAGAAGCGCGACACCGCAGCTTCCCACGCCGGCGATCACCTATTCTCAACTGACCGAACAACTCCTGCACGATTGGAAGGTAGCGCCCGATCACATTGCTTTCTGGAAACGTCAGCTCGCCGGTGCTCCACCTGCGCTCGAACTGCCGTCGGATCGGCCGCGCCCGAAACACCACAGCGAACAAGGCGCGTGTCATACATTCCAGATTGACGCTACCACCGCAGCCCGTGTCGAAGCCTTGGCGCAGCGCCATCATTGCGATCTCTCCACCGTTCTGTTAGCCGCCTTTCAGACCTTATTGTCCCGCTATACCCGCGAGACTGACATCGTGGTGGGATTCCAGACCTCGCGCCGGACAGCCGCGTTGCGTGAAGTGATTGCAAACTTCGACAACACTGCGCCCGTTCGTGCCAATCTTTCGGGCGATCCGGCCTTTACAGAAACGCTGGCCCGCGTTCGCGAATCGCAACAAGCCGCGCTGGCGCATGGCGACGTTCCGTTCGAAACCTTGATTCGCGAACTCAAGCCGCCTCGCGATCCGCGCCGCATGCCGATCGTCCAGGTCATGTTCACCTATGATCCCGCGCCGCTCGCGGCGAAGCGCTGCGGAGGTTTGCAGCTGATCCCATCCCGCACGCACAACCAGACTTCCAAGCTCGATCTGTGGCTCTATTTCGGCCGGACGGAGCCAGGTTTGACTGCGTCGTTCGAATACAGCACGGCCCTGTTCGACGCCGACCGGATCGAGCGAATGACGGAGCACTTTCAAAATCTGCTGCGCGCCGCGCTGGAGAATCCGAACCAGCGGCTTTCAGAATTGCCTTTGTTGGGTGAGGCCGAGAAGCGGCAGCTGCGCGAATGGGAGCAAGCAAGGACGGCTTCGATTTCTGGCGAACTCGCGCACGCCATTGTTCTGGATGCGCATCGCACGCTGGCGCCCATTGGTGTTCCGGGAGAAGTCTTCATCCGCGAAACAGCGACGACGAACTCGCATGCCGCGAAGACGCTTGAATGCATTCCCGCTCCGGACGGCCTCAACGGTCGATATGTTCGCACGGGTGAGCCCGGCCGCTGGCGCGCAGACGGCACGCTGGAAATCCTGCCGCCAACCCCGGATCAGCATACGACGCATGCGCTGCCGAAATCCAACCGGCGCAATCGAACGATCCAGCTCGAGGCGCGCGGTCCGATAGAACAACAACTCGCCACGATCTGGCGCGAAGTGCTCGGCGTTCCCAAGGTGGATTTGCAGGACAACTTCTTCGAGCTCGGTGGAGATTCCCTGAGCGCCGTGCGCTTGATTTCGCGTGCGCGTGAAGCCTTCAAAGTCGATCTCCCGATCTACAGCGTTTTCGAAGCGCCAACGATCGAGTCGCTGGCACACGGCCTGGCCAACGGCGAATGGACGCGCAATCAATTTCCCGTTCTGCCCTTGCAACCGGCGCCCCGCAACGCGCCGCTCCCAGCATTGCCCATGCAGGCCGGCTTGTGGTTCATCGACCAGCTCGAGCCGGGCAATCCCACCTACAACGTTCCCACGCTCGTGCGGCTGGAAGGCGCCCTGGATGTCCCCTGTCTGACGCGCGCTTTGAACGAACTGGTTGGCCGGCACGAAGCGCTGCGCACGCGGTTCGAGTTCACTGACGGGAAGCTGACACAAGTGATCCTTCCGCCAGCTGCGGTGGAACTTCCGGTGGTTGATTTCAGCTCCGAAGCCGATCCGATGGACCGCGCGCGCAGCCTCGCCCTTGCCGATGCGAACCACGTTTTCGATCTCGCCCGCGGCCCGCTGTTGCGCTGCCGTCTGATTCGAACGGCGGAACAAGAGCACTGGTTTGTCGTCGTGATGCATCACGCGATCTCGGACGGATGTTCCGTGGCCATTTTCTTTTCCGAATTGGAAGCGTTCTACAACGCGGGACTGACGGGGACGAACGCCGCGCTTCCAGAGTTGCCGGTGCAATATGCCGATTACGCGCACTGGCATAATCACTGGATGAACGGGCCGTTGCTGGAGAAGGAATTGAACTTCTGGAAAGAACGGCTCGCCGGCGCGCCCACCGCGATCGCGCTGCCCGCGGATTTCCCGGAACCGGAATCGCCGTCGCGCCGTTGCCATTCGTGCTTCATCGAGCTACCGCAATCGCTGGTCAGAAGCATGAACACCGTCGCGCAACGCGACGGTTGCACGCCTTACATGCTCATGATGTCCACCTTGTCGCTCGTCATGCGCAAGTGGACGGGCCAGTCCGATCTGGTCATTGGCGCCGTGGCTGCGGGCCGCAATCGCCGCGAAATCGAGGACGTGATTGGCTGCTTCATCAACTTCATGCCCATCCACATCCGGCACGGCGAAGAAAGCACCGGCCAGGAACTGGTTCAGCGCGTGAAAGCCGCAGTGCTGGAGGCGCAGGCCCACCAGGATTGCCCGTTCGAGAAAATCGTCGAAGCGATGAACCCCGAACGCAAGCAGCTGCAAAACCCGCTCTACAACGTCACGCTGCTGCTCCAGAACTTCGCCCGCATCACCTTCGATCCGCGTGGTCTGAAATCACGATTCGAGCGGCTCGCGCCGGACGCATCGCCCGTGGACCTCGAGTTCGAAGCCGAAGAATCCGAGAACGGCATCTCCGTCAAATGCGACTTCCGCACGGACCTGTTCCGCCGTGATACCGCCGAGCAACTCCTGCAAGCGTTCCGCGACGTGCTGGAAACGTTGGTGCAGCGGCCGGAGATCAAGCTCGACGAACTGTCGCTGCCCGCAGCGCTGGTCGCGCAGGCCCGCGAATCTCGCAGCCGCGAAGCTGGATTGACGCTGGCAATTGCCGCCACGTTCACCGCTGAGCCGCTCGAAGAATCGCTCCGGTTCTGGGCGGCTGAACTGGAACTTCCCTTGCGCCCGCAGTTCGCCGGCTACAACCAGGTGTTCCAGGAACTGCTCACGCCCGGAAGTTTGCTGGGCAGCAACGCGCGCGGGCTGAACGTGCTGCTGGTGCGGCCCGAAGACTGGTTCAAACATGGCGATGCTACGGCGGAACCGGAAGCGATCCAGTCCGTGGCCCATGAGTTCATCGCGGCTCTGCGCAACGCTGCGGCGCAATCTCCGGTTCCGTTCATCGTCGTGCTTTGTCCACGTTCCACCACCCTGGCGGGCGATGCAAAACGCAACGGAGTGGTTGACGCCGTTGAACGGCAGCTTGCCGCTGCAATCGACGAACTGCCGAACGTTCACGTCGTGACTCCACGCGAACTCACGGAGACTTACGGCGTCGCCGATTATTACGATGCCAGTGGCGATGAACTTGGCCACGTGCCTTACACGCCGGTGTTCTTCACGGCGCTCGGCACGACGATTGTTCGCAAGCTGCACGTGCTGCAACGGACCCAGCCGAAGGTCATTGTGCTGGATTGCGACAACACGCTCTGGTCGGGCGTCTGTGGCGAAGATGGCGCGGATGGCATTTGCCTCGATGCACCGCGCAAGGCGCTGCAGGAATTTATGCGCGCGCAAATCGACGCCGGCCGCCTGCTGGCGGTTTGCAGCAAGAACAACGAGGAAGACGTGCGCGAGGTTTTCGCCAAACGTCTCGACATGCCATTGCGACACGAGCATTTCGCCGCCTGGCGCACGAACTGGCTGCCCAAATCTGAAAACCTCAAGTCGCTCGCGCAGGAACTGAACCTGGGCCTGGACAGCTTCGTCTTCGTGGACGACAACCCGGTGGAATGCGCCGAAGTGGAAGCCAATTGCGCGCAGGTGCAGACGTTGCTTCTGCCTGATGATCCGAAACGCATTCCGGGTTTCCTGCGCCACTGCTGGATTTTTGACTCGGCGAAACTCACGGCCGAGGATCGCAAACGCACGGAGATGTATCGCGAGAACCGGCAGCGCGAACAGCTGCGTTCACAGGCGCAGAACCTGGCCGAGTTTATTGCGAGTTTGAAACTGGAGATCGTCATGGCGCCGGCGACGAGCGACCAGCTGCCACGCGTTTCGCAACTGACGCATCGCACAAATCAATTCAACTGCACGACGATTCGCCGCTCCGAAAGTGAAGTTCAACAGCTCGCCGGCCACTCGGACATCATTGCCGTGACGGTGCGCGACCGGTTCGGCGATTACGGCCTGGTTGGCGTGGTGATCTGCAGCAACAAGGGAGACAAGCTGGATGTCGAGACGTTCCTGCTGAGTTGCCGTGTGCTCGGGCGTGGGGTCGAACATGCCATCCTTGCCCGCCTGGGAAGCATCGCAGTCGATCGCGGTCTGGCGTGGGTGGACGTTCATTTCCATCGTTCCGAAAAGAACAAGCCCGCGCTCGAGTTTCTCCAGAGCGTCGGCGCGGATCATCGGCCATGCGCGCGTCTCTTCGCGCACCGCAATCTCGAGCA
>CAMLLE010000240.1 GCA_946480555.1 uncultured Verrucomicrobia subdivision 3 bacterium | reverse complement strand
GGCAGCGAAGGGTTGGCCTGAAAGATCGAAGCGCAATCTCAGTTCGCTGATCGACCCCGGTGTGCACAGCTCGTGTTGCGCAGCTTTCTTCCCATTGATGAAACCGATCGCACGGAGGCTTCCGGGCTGGAATTGCTTCAACGCAAAAGTAAACGGCGGCTGCTTGAGATGTGTGGAGAATTGATTCGTATCCGCGCGACGTCGTCCAACCAGAGCGCCGTTCAAGTAAAGCGCCACCTCCTCGCAGTTGCTGAACACACGGACGTCTGCAGGCGAATCCGGCGTCCACCAGCTCGCAATGTGAACCACCGGCCCCACCACCGCGCCTGCCACAATCTCATCGGGTGCGCGCTGGCTGCGATAGAACCAGTAGCTGAACTTGGGCACTCGGAAGATGTCCATCACGCCCGAGCCTTCGATGTTCTCAGCGTAACCGCGGTTGTAGTCGAACATGACCCAAAGCCCGTCCGCGAAGGCGCGCGTCTTCAGATTGTCATTGTGCGCTTCCTGAAAATTCAGCGCCTGCTGCAGCAATCGAACTTCACCGTCGCGCCGGAACTGGCGGCTGTTGCGCGCCACCGGTTGCAAATCCTTCCACTTGTGCTGCTCCAGGCCGGCGTTCTGCGCGAAGTATTCCCAATCGCCATATTCGCTGACAACGCAGGGGATATTTCCCACCGTCGCGCAACCGCCATGCTGGCGGGCCTGGATGAAGACATCGAAACCTTTCGTCCAGCCGCAGGTGAAAAACTGATCGCCCGGATATTCCTCGTGCGAAACCGCGTGCGCCTGCGCAATGAATGCCTTCGGCATGTCGCTTTCGTTCAGGCAGGATTCCCAAAGGATCACGGACGGATGATTGCGATCGCGCCGCACCATTTCGCGGCATTCGCGGAGCTTCAACTCAGCAAACGCTGGATCGGAGTTGAAGAACTGCCACCCCATCAGGCAGTTCATCACGGCGAGGCCCAGCTCGTCGCAGGCGTCCAGAAACGCGGGCGATTGCGGATAATGCGACAGACGGACGTAATCGAAACCGGCCTCCTTGATCTTGCGTGCGTCACGATACTGAGTCGCGTCCGAAAGCGCGTTGCCGATGTAAGGATACTCCTGATGCCGGTTCACGCCGCGGAGGAATTGCCTTTCGCCATTGATCCGCAATCCATCGGCGGTGATATCCAGCTGCCGGATGCCGACGCGGTTGACTTCGGAATCCACAATGGCGCCTTCCGCGATCAACTCCGTCCGGACTATGTACAAGTTCGGGTGCGCTGGCGACCAGAGCTGGGGATTCGGAACCACAAGTTCATGCACGACTTCGCGGTCCATGTTTGGGGCGAATGTCTCGAGCGTTTCCGTTGGCGGGATGACCGTCGTTCCATCGGGTTGCAGCAGCGTGGTGCGAATTCTGAACTGTCGCGAAACAGAATGCGCGTTGCAAACGTGTGTCTGAACGCGAACACGCGCCTCGTCCTTCGCAACTTTCGGGAAAGTCACAAACACACCGCCGCTCGCGACTTTGCCGGCGAGCAACGCATCGGTGACGTGCAACCGTTCGCGCAGCACCAGGCTCGCGCCGCGATAAATGCCGCCGTAGAGATTAAAGTCCAGTTCGGCAAGCGGCTTGGGACCGGTGATGGGATTGTCGCGGTTGTCCAAACGAACTGCCACCACATTGGACGTCCCGGCGCGTACCAGATGGGAGACATCCATCACATACGGCAGATAACCTCCCATGAACTTCCCGGCGGACAAGCCGTTCACCCACACTTCAGCCACATTCATTGCCCCTTCAAATCGCAAGATCGCCTGGCGATTCGTGCCGGCGGCGGGAAGTTCGAACGTTTTGCGATACCAACAAATCCCCTGCCATTGCGGCGCGTTCTTGCCGGCAACCAGTGCTTCGATCCGCGCCGAATGCGGAAGCGTCACCGGCTCCCAGCCGGCGTCGGCGAAGCTGCTCGCGCTGGCGCCGGAAACATCTTCACGGATGAATCGCCAGCCGGAATTGAAATCGATCGTTTCGCGATCGGCGAACACCGGAGTCGAAGCTGCCCACGCCAGAAGCAACGCCCCGGCCCATCGCAATCGCAGATTCATGTCAGTTGGATTCCAATCGAAAAAAACGGGCGCCACTTCCCAGCGGCACGGTGGTGCTGAAGAATCCCCCCGTGCTTTGGACGGGATTCGTGACGGGCGTCCAGCTGTCCGCGAGATTGGGCGAGTCTGACGACCGGAGATTCATCCACGCGGCTCCGAGCGGCCAGTTCAGTTTCATGTCGCTTCCTTCAATACTGGCGCGCAACGCGGCCGGCGCCGCGAGCTGGCCTAAGGCAGCGGCTACAGGAAGAATCTCGCCACCGGTCCGGAAGAACGAGCGGTATTGGAAGCCCGCAGTTGGAACGCCGTTGACCTGCTGGTATTCAGCACCCCACCAGAAAACGCCCGCGGCCTTCTCGGCGGGAATTTTCTTCAGCACCTGCGCCAATGCGGCGACGTAATCCACCTGCCCGTTGGTGCCCGCGGGTATGCCGACGATGTTCGTGGAGTTGGCCCAGGGAAACGCCGTCTCGGCGATCAGCACCGGCTTGTTGAAACGCTTCACGGTGTTGGTCAGGCAATGTTCCACCTGTTCCAAGGTTCCGTGCCACCAGGCGTAATAGCTTTGGCCGATGATGTCGAACGGCACGCCGCGTTGCGTGAGATTGTCGAAAAACCATTTGGTCGTTTCCCAATTCGCACCGCGATCAATGTGGACGATGATCTTCGGCATGTTTGTGCCGGCGGCATCTTGAATCCCCTGAACCGCGGCAGACATGAGCTGCGCGAGCTTGTTCCATTGCGAAGCGTTGGTGTTCGCACCATCCGGCCAGAGCATGCCTCCGGGAATTTCATTTCCCACCTGAACGTATTCCGGCATCGCGCCAGCCGTCTTGAAAGCCGCGATCGTGTTGCTGTTGTAGGTGCGCATTTGGGCAATGAGCTCGGAGAAGCTCAGCGCACTCCAGGCGGCGGGTTTCGACTGATGCTCGGGATCGGCCCAGGTGTCCGAGTAGTGGAAATCGAGCAGGAATTTCAGGCCGGCGTTCCTGACGCGAAGGGCGAGCGGCAGCGTGTACTCGAGGTTGTTGATGGCATTGTAGGGATTCGCTTGCGCCTGCGTCGCGCTGCTGGTGAAGAGGCGGAGCCGGACGCAATTCAAGCCGCGCTCGCGCAGCAACTCCAAAGCATCGCGCGGCTGACCGTTTTCGCGGTACACCACGCCGCGGCTTTCGAAGAACGCGAGATGCGACATGTCAGCCCCGGCGAGGAATTCGGCCGAAGCGCTGCTGCCGAACAGCCATGCGCAGAAGAATGCCGCAATGCACCGGCGGATTTGTTTTTCCAGATGAAGCATGACGGGCAAATTAAATCCGTTGCGGCCTGCTGAGAATGCACTTCACGAGTTCTCGCACGATCACATCACGGACCGACCAGCCGGAAGAATTGCGCATCCGGCGTGACGCTGACCGTGGCGGAGCTCTGTCCTTCGGTATCCGCCACGTTGTTCCACGTGCCCAAGTCGGGAGAACTTTGCAGGCGAATGCGCGGTCCGGAAGTCCAGTTCAACGTCGTTTCACCGTTCGCAATCGAGGTCATCGTCACGCTGCCAAGATCGGCAACATTGTTGAAAAACGCCACTGGGAAAGCCACGGCGTTGGTGGAAGTGAGCGTCGCATTTCGATTGCCCGTGGATTCCCAGGTCACGCCGTTGTTCAGCACGAACTGGTATTGAACCGTGCCGCCGATTGAATTCGTATCCATGATTGTGCCGCTGTAGATCAGCGGATTGGCCGGATCGTTTGTGAGCACAAACCCTCCCAGCCAGGTGCTGCCCGGGCCCACAAGGAATGAGCCGCGCACTTCCACGATGTCGCCCAGGTCTGGATTGAAAATACCATGCGCCATCTGCACGCCGAGGTTCACACTGAACGTGAGCGGAATCGGCACCGCGGTATTCGTGATGTTGTTGAAGAAGACGACGGGAAGATTCGTGGGCGTCGCAGGCATCACGAATGTGCGGTCCGCTCCGGTTTCCCAGGTATCGTTCATCACGTATTTGAACGAAACCAGGCTGCCGATTGGATTCGTGACGCTGAGGGTCGTGCTCCAAAGGTTCGGATTCGACTGGCTGCGGGTGAGCGGAAGCGGATTGAGATCGATCTGCCAGTCGTTCAACGCGTCGCCAGCGACTTCAAGCGAGCCGGCTTCCGGATCGAAGGAGCCTTGCGCGATCTGCACCGACATATCGACCGTGAATGTGACCTCCGTGTAATGCACGGCCACGTTGGTGATGTTGTTGAAAAACACGACCGGCAGGAAGGAATCGCTTTCCGGCACCTGAAACCAGCGATTCTGCGCGCCGCCTTCGCCCACGCCGTTGTTCTCCCATTGCAGGCCAATTCCCAGGCGGCTCTTGATGAACTTGTAGTTCGGAAAGGTGCCTGCCGCGCCGACATCGAATGTGCCTTCATACACGCTGGCGTTGGTGGCCGACTGGGTCAGGATTCCGGCCGTTTCGCTCCAGCCGTTGAAGGAACCGGATACGAGCACAAAGTCGTCGTTTGGACTGAACAGTCCAAGCTCCGTTTGCACTTCCATGTTCACCTGAAACGTGACCTGCACCGCCAACGCCGGCCAGGCGAGAGCAGCAGTCAAAGCGAAGACCGCGGAGAGACGCGACAAAGTTTTCATAATTGGGACTGGGATTGGTTCAGCTGCGACAAATATTTTCGGTCGATGGGAGTTGGAAAAGCCTGCCAAATGTGTGGTTTCGAAGTCAGTAGAACGCGGTGTCCACACCATAATACTGCCATTGAATCTGGCTGCGCGGATGTGTCTCCACATGGCCGTCAGCGTAAGCCGCATTCACTGAGACAACTTTGCCGCCGTTGGAATGTCCCGCGCCGGCGCGGGCCACGTTGGTCTGCTGACCTGCGGCAAAACAATAGTCGGAAATGATGGGCTGGATCGCCGCTGACACGTCCGTGACCCGGCGTGGCCAGCCATTCGTCAGACGCGCGTTGGAACCCGGCGCAGGAAACAGCACGCCACCGGACTGACGCGGCACCCACCACGCATGATAAAGCACCGCAAACGCGCCGGTGTAACGAAAGGCTAGATAGCGGTTCAGGTCAGCGATCTTGGTAATCGGACGGCCCAAGGTCGTTTGCGACCAGCGATTGGCGTCATCAAACTCGGCTGGCCGAACCGGGCAAAACCAAAGCGCCGGCGTGAGGCTGTAAGGCTCCAGTCCGGGAGCCATATCCACGGAAACGTCCCAGGCGTTGCGGCCGGAGTTCGGCATGGTAAACGAGGGCAGTGAACCGCGGCGATCGTCGCCAGAATACATGCTCGTCACGATGCCCCACTGGCGGTAGTTCGAAGTGCAGTTGATCACCTTGGCTTTGAACTTCGCCTGCGACAACGCGGGCAAAAGCATCGCAGCCAGAACTGCGATAATCGCGATCACCACCAGCAACTCGATCAGCGTGAAAGCTGAAAGTGCTTCAAAGCCCGCAGCGGCGGTCTGTGACCACCGACTTCCTCCATGCCTGCGGCGGTTACTGGCCGTCGCCGC
>CAMLLE010000239.1 GCA_946480555.1 uncultured Verrucomicrobia subdivision 3 bacterium | reverse complement strand
CCCAGGCCGGTGATCACAAAAGCCCATTCCCATCCCCATGCGCTGGCGATGTATGGGACGGTGATCGGGGCAACGATCGCGCCGACGTTGGCGCCGGAGTTGTAAAGACCTGTTGCGAACGCGCGCTCTTTCTTGGGGAACCATTCCGCCACGCATTTGTTCGCCGCTGGAAAATTCCCCGCCTCGGTAACACCCGGCGCCGCGCGCCACGCGCCAAAGCTCCAGGTGTGATGCCCGAACGCATGGCCCACGGCCGCCACGCTCCAGCCGATCAACGACCACGCGTAACCTTTTTTCGTGCCGACCTTGTCGATGAACTTGCCCGCGAACAGCATTCCCAGCGCGTAAGCGATCTGAAAACAGATGACGACCCGCGCATAATTTTTCTCCTGAACCGTCTCATCGCCGAACACGCCGGCGGCTGAAAGCACCGGCTTGAGCAAACCCAGCACCTGGCGATCGAGGTAGTTGATCGTGGTCGCCGCAAAGATCAGCGCGCAGATGGTCCATCGGTGGCGCCCGATCGCTTCATTGACTGTGGCGAAGGTGCTGGGCGGCTGCGTTCCAGGCTGACTTGGGTTCGGCATAGTGCGGTTTTGGTTGTGTGATGGACGCGGTCGTTCTCAGCGAGACAGTCAGCGGCGTCGAGTGGTTACCGAGTCTGCCCGCGATTCAGCAACGTCATTCAAGCTGCTCGTTGCATGGGGTTGCTTTGTAGCCAGCTGACAACGGCGGCACAAGCAGATTGCTTTGCACAAACGGGTGATAAAAGGGAACGTAGAACGAATGTTCGAGGAAGGTGGTCGGTTCAAACTCTGAAGTTCCAAGTTCCGAATTCTAAGGAAGCCCCAAGTTGCAATTCCCAACGCGAGCGGTTGGAACGTGAGTCTTGGATCTTCTTTGTGGAACGGGATTTGGAACTTCGCCCTATCTAGACAGCCATCCGCCATCCACCGCCACAGTGTAGCCTTGCATGTAATCCGACGCCGCTGACGCCAGAAATACCGCTGCGCCCTGAAGATCTTCGGGCTTTCCCCAGCGTCCGGCGGGAATGCGCGCCAGGATTTCTGCGTTGCGCTTTTCGTCCGCGCGCAACGCGGCCGTGTTGTCGGTTTCCATGTAGCCGGGCGCGATGGCGTTCACATTGATGCCGTGCGCCGCCAGTTCGTTGGCCAGAATGCGCGTCAATCCCATCACGGCACTTTTGCTCGCGGTGTAGGACGGCACGCGGATGCCACCTTGGTACGAAAGCATCGAAGCCACGTTGATGATTTTTCCGCCGGAGCCCTGCTTGACCATCTGCTTTGCCGCCGCCTGGCTCAGAAAGAACAGGCTCTTCTGGTTGATCTGAATGACGTCGTCCCAATCCTTCTCGGTGAACTCCAGCAACGGCGCGCGGCGGATCGTGCCGGCGTTGTTCACGAGAATGTCGATGCGGCCAAGGTTGTTGACCGTTTCGTTCACGATCTTTTCCACCGCGGACGTCTCCAAAAGGTTCGCCTGGATCTGGCAGACTTTGCGTCCCAGCGCGCGAATCTTTTCCGCCGTTTCATCAGTGGAGGTGGAAGCGACCAGTGCGACGTTCGCGCCGGCTTCAGCAAGACCGATCGCCATGCTTTGGCCCAGACCGCGGCTGGCGCCGGTGACAATCGCCACCTTCCCGTTCAGTTTGAATTGGTCGAGAATCATAATTTTTCAGGAACATCGAACATTCAACATTCAACGCTCAACATTCATTGGTCCGAACGCCGATTCGATGTTCAGAGTTGAATGTTGATTGTTGAATGTTCCCTAGCGAAGGGTATCCACCGGCGCAGGGTCCATATCGTCAAACGCCTGGTTTTCGCCGCCCATTGCCCAGCAAAACGTGTAGGCGCCGGTGCCGCAGCCGGAATGAATGCTCCAGCTCGGGGAAATGACGGCCTGCCGGTTGCCGACGATGAGATGCCGCATCTCCTGCGGCTTGCCCATGAAGTGCATCACGCGGCGCTTCGCATCGAGATCGAAGTAGAGGTAAATCTCCGAGCGGCGCGTGTGCGTGTGTGCGGGCATGGTGTTCCAGACGGAACCTTCCTGCAGCTGCGTGAAGCCCATGACGAGCTGGCAGCTCTTGATGCCGCCGGTGTGGATGTATTTGTAGATCGTGCGGCGGTTCGCATCTGCCTGCGTGCCGAGTTCAACCGGCGTTGCGTCCTTCATCTGCGCGTGTGTGGTCGGATACGCGGTGTGCGCCGGATAGCTGAGCAGGAAGAAGGCGGCCGGATCGTTCGCATCCTTGCTGGTGAACGTGACGTTCTGGCTGCCGCGGCCGACGTAAAGGCAGTCGAGCTTCGACATTGGATATGATTTGCCATCGACTTCAACCGCGCCCTTGCCGCCGATGCTGAGAATGCCGAGTTCGCGACGTTCGCAGAAGAACGCGGCGCGAAACTCCGCGTCCGCGGTGAGTTTGAGCGCGCCGTTCGTCGGCACCGCCGAGCCGACGACCGCGCGGTCCGCATCGGAATAGATCATGTCCAGTTTGCCCGGCGCAAACAGCGTTTCGATCAGGAACGCCGAGCGCAGCTCCTCGGTGTTGAGCCGTTGGTAATCCTTGGGGCTTGGTGAATAGCGTATTTCCATAAAATCAAAAATTTCTTTAGCCACAGATGAACATGGATGAACACAGATCACGGTCGCATGTCATCGGTGCCGGTTGCGCTCAGTCGTTTTTCGCTGACCACGCTGCGCGATCAACAGACAGGAACATTGGTTTCCATCTGTGTTAATCCGTTTCCATCCGTGGTTAGAACTTCAGTCATTCTGCTGCAGCGGCTTTGCCGCACCACGTCAGCGGCAGTTTCACAGTAAAGCATCCAACCATTCGGAATCAGAACACGAGAATCGTCAGCCGCTTCGGCCCGTGCGCGCCAAGGACAAGGATCCGCTCAATGTCGCCGGTGCGGCTCGGGCCGGTGATGAACGAGATCATGCTCGGAAAATTCCCGACATACTTGCGCTTCAACAATTGAAACGCTGCCGGCAAATCGCGCAACAGCTGTTCCCGCCGCGCCAGCACCACATGATGCGGCGGCAACACAGAGAGCGCCCTTCCGCCGCAGCTTCGGTTCGTCACCAGCACGCTGCCGGTCTGTGCCACCAGCGCGTCGCATTCGGTGATTCCAGCATCGCACCGTTCCAGTTCGTTGACGTCATATCCGGAATCCGTTCTGAGCGTGGTAAGATTGAGCGTCGGAACAACCGCATCCGTCAAGGCACCCGAATGAGTGGCCACCTTCTTCCAGCCATCCGCCTGGGCGAGCTTCTGCAAATGCGCTTTGACCTCGTCCGCGCCGTTCAGCAGAAAGAATTCAGCTTTGAGATCCAAGCAGTTCACGGCGAACGCGGCGAGCTGGCCATCCGCGGAATCATCCACGCGCGGCAACCATTCGCCCGCGCGGCTGGACGGCGATGCCGTGCGCGGGGCGTGATCCGCATCATGACCGTGATGACCGGGGCGCGGCGCTTCCAGTTTCAACGCTTCGCGGACACGGCCGAGGATTTGTTCGCGTTCGGTCATCGGATGAAATCCCAAGTTCCAAGTTCCAAGTTCCAAGGAATGATCAAAGTCCAAGTTCCAAGATATGCTCTGAAACTCCAATCCCAATTCAACTGACTTACACAGCTGTTCATTTCCGGTACATGCTTGCGAAGATGAGGTGCAGTTCACGGCATTCCCGGTAGAGCTGGCGTGCTTCTTCCGCAAGTTGCGGTTCAGCCGCTGCTACCATGCGGAGAAAAAACCGGGTCTCTTTCGCTTCCTTCACGCAGCGGCTGACAGCGTATTTGAAATCTTTTTTCGAGACGGTTTCAGATGCCTCGGCGTAGTTCGCGCCGACGCTTGTTCCTGCTCCAACGAGTTGCCCAATCAAACGATCATTGCCGGGCCCTTTTGGAACTCTCTTCGCAAAACGGACAATCGCTTCGCCAAATAGCGCGGTCCGTTCCTCCAAATCAAAAGGCTTCCCGGAACCCCCATCTGCATCCCGCAACTCCGTCACCTCTATCGCGCCCGGCGGATATGTGAAGCTTGGAGCTTCCTTGGAACTTGGAATTTGGAACTTGGAATTTCTCATTTCCGTTCCCTCCACCATTCCTTGAAGGTTTGCTTCGCAATTTTCGGCGCGGACCGCGTCTTGGTCCACGGGAACGCCGGATCAAACGCCTTGCCAGCAATCATCGGGTGCAATCTCTGGGCGGTGCGTCCAAGCGGGGCAATGAATTCGTAAAACCCCGGCCGCTTGAAAACGAAGTTCATCAGTTCAAAGCCAAACTTCCACGGCAGCGACGTCTTTTGCTGAACAGAGTTGCGGCGGTTCTGCAGCAGATGATGCGCGAGATCAATTTTCACCGGGCACGTCTCCGTGCAGGCGCCACAGAGGGAGCTGGAGTAGGAGAGGTGCTTCCATTCGTCGAGACCGCGCAGATGCGGCGTGATCACGGAGCCGATCGGGCCGGAATAGGTGGTGCCGTAGGTATGGCCGCCGACATTGCGGAAAATCGGGCAGACATTCAGGCACGCACCGCAACGAATGCAATGCAGCGCGTCACGCTGTTCGGGATCGGCAAGCAGTTCGGAACGGCGATTGTCGAGCAGCACGACATGCCATTCGTCGGGTCCGTCCGGCTCGCCGGACTGGCGGGGGCCGGAATACATCGTGTTGTAACACGTCAGTGGCTGACCGGTGCCGGATGTGGCGAGCATCGGCAGAAAGAGCGCGAGGTCTTCCATGCGCGGCAGCACTTTCTCGATGCCGACGAGCGTGATCATCGTTTTGGGCAACGCCGCGGTGAGGCGCGCGTTGCCTTCGTTTTCGGTGATCGAAATCATGCCCGTCTCGGCGATGGCAAAGTTCGCACCGGTGAAACCGATGTCGGCGGTGATGTATTTCTGCCGCATCACACGACGCGCAACCATGGTCAACTCCTCAGGACTGTCCGATGAGTTTGCGGCGAGTTCCTTGTTAAACAGATCGCGGATTTCGCCGCGCGTCAGATGCATCGCGGGAAAAACGATGTGATACGGCGTCTCCTTCTTGAGCTGAACGATGAACTCGCCCAGATCGGATTCGACGACTTCAAAACCTTCTTCCTCCAGCGCGTGATTAAGGTGAATCTCCTCGGACGTCATCGCCTTGGATTTGATGATCGAACGCGCCTTTTTCTCGCGGATGATTTTCTGAATGATCTCGCGCGCCTGATCGCCAGTGCTGGCCCAGTGGACTTTGGTGCCGCGCGACTCCAGCTTCGATACGAGTTGTTCCAGATGCTGGTCGAGGCGATTGATTGCTTCCCACTTCGTCTCCGCGGCAGCCTGCCGAGCGGCCTGGTAATCCTGAAACGCGCCGCGGTTCTTGTCGCGAACGATGGCGTATTTGCCGAGCGCTGTCTGGATGATCTCCCGGTGCCGCAGATCGTGCGTGAGCACTTCAGCCTGGCGGTTGAATTGTTGAGCCGGGGTGCTCATCTAAAATCAGGCATCTTAACCACGGATGAACACAGATGGACACGGATGTTCATGAATTCATCCTCGCTTTGCGAAAGCTTCCACTTTGTCCGCATACCGGATCGCCCACCCGCGC
>CAMLLE010000238.1 GCA_946480555.1 uncultured Verrucomicrobia subdivision 3 bacterium | reverse complement strand
GTTCCCGATATTTCTGTGGAAACCGTCGAGGGGGTTCTTCCGAAATTGCCGAACTTCGTTTCTGGAGTTTACGCCGGCGATCAAGGCGGTCCGCTCGTGCGGGTGATCTGGCCCTCGCCGACGAACAACGCAGCCGTGCTGGACGCCGGCTCCCATACTGTCACGGGCAGAGTCGCGGGAACGGCGTTTCAACCGAAAGCGATTGTGACGGTAAAGAAGTCCGCGGCACCCGCCGCACCGGAACGCACGTTGGAGACGTTCCCACTGGGCGCGGTCGCATTGAATTCGGACGACGGAGGGCGCAAGACGCACTTCATTTTGAATCGTGACAAGTTCATGCGCGCGCTGGCCGGCTCAGACCCGGATGCGTTTCTCTACATGTTCCGCGATGCGTTCGGGCAGCGGCAGCCGGCAGACGCAAAGCCGTTGCGCGGCTGGGACAACCAGACCACGCGGCTGCGCGGCCACGCCACCGGTCACTACCTCTCCGCCATTGCGCAGGCGTACGCGAGCAGCAGCCATGACGAAACGCTGCGGACGAACTTCCTGCACAAAATGAATTACCTGATCGACACACTCCACGACCTGTCGCGCAAATCCGGAAATCCAACCAACACCGGCGCGCAATTCGTGGCCGATCCCACGGCAGTTCCACCGGGGCCGGGCAAAAGCGATTACGATTCCGACCTGACGGAGCAAGGCATTCGCACAGATTACTGGAATTGGGGCAAAGGCTTCATCAGCGCGTATCCGCCTGACCAGTTCATCATGCTGGAAAGGGGCGCCACTTACGGAACGCGCAACACCCAGGTCTGGGCGCCGTATTACACGCTGCACAAAATCCTGGCGGGCCTGATGGATTGCTACGAAGTGGGCGGCAACCAGAAGGCGCTGGAGATCGCGCAGGACATGGGACTGTGGGTTCACGCGCGATTGAAGCTGCTGCCTACCGATACGCGCATCAGCATGTGGAACCGCTACATCGCCGGCGAATACGGCGGAATGAATGAGGCCATGGCGCGGCTGGCTCGCATCACCAACGACAAGCGCTTCCTCGAATGCGCGAGACTGTTCGACAACACCAGTCTCTTCTTCGGCGATGCTCAACACACCCACGGCCTCGCCTGCAACGTCGATACCTTCCGCGGCAAGCACGCCAACCAGCACATTCCGCAGATCACCGGCGCGCTGGAAACGTATCGCAACACACGTGAACTCCCGTATTTCCAGATCGCGGAAAACTTCTGGGATCTTTGCCTGGGCGGCTACAGTTACGCCATCGGCGGCGTGGCCGGCGCGAAGAATCCAAACAACGCCGAATGTTTCACTGCCCAGCCGAACACGATCTTCGAGAACGGATTTTCGCACGTCGGCCAGAACGAAACGTGCGCCACCTACAACCTGCTCAAGCTCAGCCGCGAGTTGTTCCTGTTCAAGCAGGACGCGCGTTACATGGATTACTATGAGCGGGCGCTCTACAATCACATCCTCGCCTCGGTGGCGGAACACAATGCGGGCAACACTTACCATGTCCCGCTGAATCCAGCGGCGCGGAAGCAGTTCGGCAACGCGCGCCTGGATGGCTTCACCTGCTGCAACGGCACGGCACTGGAAAGCAGCACGAAGCTTCAAGACTCGATCTACTTTAAGCAGGGCAACGAAACCCTCTTTGTGAATCTTTACGTGCCTTCAACGCTCACCTGGAAGGATCGCAATGTGACAGTGACGCAACAGACGAGTTTTCCCCGCAATGACACGACGCGACTGACGCTCAGTGGCGACGGCAGCTTCGCAATCAAGCTGCGGGTTCCGGCCTGGGCGAAGAAAGGGTTCGAAGTAAAGGTGAACGGCGAACCGTTGAAGATTGAAGCGGTGCCCGGAACTTACGCAATCTTGCGCCGGGATTGGAAAAGCAACGATGCGATCGAAGTGAAAATGCCTTTCGATTTTCGGCTCGAGCCGGTTATGGATCAACCAAACCTCGCGAGCCTCTTTTACGGTCCCGTGCTGCTCGCCGCGCAGGAAGTCGAAGCGCGCTCAAGCTGGCACCCGCTCGCGCTCGATCCCGCGCAACCTGGCAAATCCATCACCGGCGATGCTGGCACCCTGCGCTTCAACCTCGGTGAACTCGCCTTCAAGCCGTTTTATGAAAGCTACGAGCGCTACTCCGTTTACTTCGACCTGAGTGGGAACTGAACCCTGATTCGGAGGGACGAGTTACACAAGTCCCCAATCTCAGCCGAATTCACGGGAAGGTTCTCAACCACAGATGAACACGGATTCACACAGATAGGGAAACATCTCTTCTGTGGCGAATGGTGCTCTTTGATCAATTGATCGCGCAAACAGCGGCACTCGCCAGAGTGCCGCTACCCGTAGCGGCGAACTGGTGTTCGCCGCTCTTTCCACTTCAACTCACTCCTGATCTTTCATCCAAACGATTGAATTCGGACCGCCGCGGCGCGTTGGCCGTGGGGTCGCAGACGCTGAGTCGGTGCCGCTGGCTGAAGCATCCGTGGCGGACGCGCCGGGCGCGAAGTTCACCCCCGCCTGTTCCGATGAATCCTGCGCGACCTGGCCGACACGATTCATCCGCGCGTAATTCGGGATCGCCAGCATTGGTTTCCCATTCGCCCATTCGCCTTTCAACGCCACCACGCCGCCCAGCAAACTGCCCATCCATTCCGCCTGGATCGGCGTGGTGCCGAGCGGCTGCTCGATGTCGGATTGGTCCGCACGTTCCACGTTGTAGATCAGCGGCCCGTAACGCAGCGCCACACGGCCGCGGTCCGCCGCGATGCGTTCGTCCGCCTTAATGCGCTGCGGTTCCATGGGCAGTTCGAGTTCGATCGTGTCGCCCGCCTTCCACTTGCGCGAAATCACCGCGTAACCTTTGTCGATCTTCGGACGCACTGGCTCACCATTGACCGAAAGCGACTTCAACCCGCGCACTTCGGGCGTGGGAGAATACAGTTCGCTCGTCTTCCGATCCGGCACACGCACACGAACGGCAAAGCGCTTTGATTCCTTCGGATTGACCGTGATCGCGATCTTGCCGCTCCACGGGTAATCGGTTTTCTGCACCATCTGCACGTCGGTTCCAGCGACTTTCTCCACGTTAATCGTGCTGCCGACGAACATGTTCACGTAAATGCCGTCGTCACCCTTCACGTAGGTCCAGGTGGGAATCATCAGCAATGTGCGCGGGATGTTTCCAACGCAGCACGGGCAGGGATGCCAGGGCGTGCGGCGGCCATCGATCAACGGGTTGGTGTAGTTGAAAATCTTCGCATCGAGGTCCGTCGCGCCAAGCAACGCGTTGTACATCGTCTCTTCGTAAAGGTCGGCATACTTCGCGTCGTGGTAGGCGATGTTGAGCTTGTATTGGAAGAAGATCAGGCCGCAGCTGGAGCACGACTCGCAGTACGCGTTGTTGCGGAGCGAGTAGTTCGGGCCAAAGCCTTCGGAGGTTTCGCCGCTCCCGATGCCGCCCGTGACGTAATACTTCTTGTTGATCAAGTTGTCCCAAAGCGACATCACCGCGCTCTCGTAATCGAGATCGCCGGTTTCCGCCGCGACATCAGCCATTCCCGAGTAGCTGTAAACCGCGCGCACGGCGTGGCCGACGGCTTCGTATTGTTGCTGCACCGGCACATGGCTCTGGTCGTATTCGCTGCCATCGCGGCGGCAATCCAGCAGGAACTTCGCGAGCTCGATGTAGCTGTCGCCCTGGCCGGTCTTGCCTTCCATGTCATTCACGAAGCGGCCGAAGCGCACGAGCGCCTGCTCCATTTCCTGGTGGCCGTCGTACCATTCCTTCTTGCCCGGACCGATGTTTGCCACCCAGCAATCGGCGAGCTTTTTCGCCGCATCGTAAAGCCGCCGATCCTTGCCTTCTGTCAGCGTGTAATGGTTGATCGCCGACTCAATGAAATAGCCGGCGACATAGCCTTCGTGATCCGGACGATTGCGCGCGCCCCAGCGTTCGGGCCAGCGACTCCGATCAGCCAGCGTATAAGCGGTCTGCAAATACCCGTCCGGTTCCTGCGCGGAGAGAATCTTCGGAATCCAATCCTCCAGCGCCGCTTTCATTTTCTCCTGCGCGGCGATGATTTCCCGGTCGCCTTTCGGATCAACCATCAGCGCGATGCAGATCGACTCCACGGTCTGGTGAACCCACGCGTTGGCAAACACGTAGCCCTTGTGGCGCGCGTGCGGTTCGCCGCGCAGCTTCTTGCCCGCTTCCACGAAGTTGTCGATGCCGCCCTGCCCTTCCGTGAGGTTCGTGCGGTTGTTCATGTCGATGCAGTGCGGAATCCAGTTCACGATCAGCGCCTTGGCGCGCGCATTCCAAAGGGGACTGTCGATGCTGTACCGCTTCGTGTAAACAACGTCGAGGCGGTCGTCCTCCGGTCCGTTCTCGACGCGAACCTTCAGCGTGGAATCCGCCTTCAGCGCACCTTCGCCCGCGGTGAGTTTCAGGACGTAATCGCCCACTTTGGAAAACGTGGCGGTGGTATCCGCAGCGTTGGCGTCGGCAAACTTCACCCGGCCCGGTCCAGATGCTTTTGTCCACTGCACCTTCGTTGCGCTTCCCGACGGCTTCAACGTTTTCACCGCGCCGGACAAATACGTTTTGCCGCCGCGAATCACCATGCGATCCACACCCGCCACCACGGACGGCGGGAACTCAGGCGATTTGCCGGAATCAATCACCTTC
Organism: uncultured Verrucomicrobia subdivision 3 bacterium; assembly: GCA_946480555.1. Next base: position 905 of record CAMLLE010000238.1, on the reverse strand, counting down.
CATTCCAGAATCCCGGTCGAGAGCCGGCCGTCGGAATCGATTTCCAATCGCAGCTTCGCGGTGGTGACTTCGTCGAACGTGACGGAATTGAACTGGTTCGCGGCCACGCCGACTTCGGAAGCGTTTTTCACCGGCTCAAACTTCGCGCCATCCCAATACAGCACGCGCCCGGCTTTCGGCAGCCCGACACCCTGTCCATCGGCCCACCAGTACACCGCGACTTCCTTCGTGCTGATCGGCTGGCTCCATTCGTATTGCACCCATTCGGTGCCGGTGTGTGGCCAGTTGCCGTAGGAACCGCGGCGGTCATCACGCGAACTGCGCGGATCGAATCCGTCGTTCATCGCCTCGGGCGTGGTGTCGCCGGAGTGGTACGCGGCGGAGGGTTTCGCCACGAGAGCAACGTTCACAGCGTTGTTTGAAGATTGAGCCAGAACTGAATTCAGACCGAGAAGCAACATTGCCGCAGCGATGAAGAGAGCGAACACGCTTTTGCAGCGAGTACTTTCGGCGGAGGGGACTCGGGCAGACGATGTTTTAGACATAGCTTTGAGAATACTGGATGCGTGGGAATGATTCCGGCAAGCCTTTGCTCCGCCCATGTGCGAAATCCACGTTCGGCTGTGAAATTTCATCCCGCGCCCGCGCCAAGCCCCCGATCACCGCTGGACTTGCTCCTATCGCGTAGTCGCTGTGGCAATTTACGGGCACAGGCGGCGCTTGAAGATTTCCGGCGGTGGCCGTTCAATTCTACCGCTCAAGGTATTCGCAAATATGCCGACTTGAAACGGCTGGCCTCGTGCGCAGGGCGATTCTTGGGCGCGCAGCGATTCGCCTACGGTCCACTTATGAAAATTCTTTCAATTGCTTTTGGCCTCCTGTTCTGGGGCGCAGCCTGCGTGGGC
>CAMLLE010000237.1 GCA_946480555.1 uncultured Verrucomicrobia subdivision 3 bacterium | reverse complement strand
AAATCCTCTGGCAATGGCGGCCGGGATCGCCGCGCTGGATGAGCTGCAAGCCAGCGGCGCGTACTGCAAGCTCGAGGAATTGAGCGAACAGCTGGAAGCGGGAATGAAGGACGCCGCCAAGTCCGCAGGAATCCCAGTTCAATTCAATGTCTGCGGATCCATGTTCTGCGGCTATTTCACCAGCGAGCCGGTCTGGAATCTGGCCGAAGCGATGAAAAGCGACCGCGAACGCTTCAAGAAATTCTTTCACGGCATGCTGGAGGAGGGCGTTTACCTCGCGCCGTCGCAATTCGAAGCGGGCTTTCTTTCCACGGCGCACACTGGCGCCGACATCGAGAAAACCGTTCGCGCGGCGGCGAAGGTGATGAAATCCTTGTGACCGGAGGCGGAGTTCCCGACGGCACCGCAAGGCGCGTTCCCTTGCAGAGCCGGCACAGTGGCTCGGCGGCGATCATTCCGGTTCGAGATCGATATTCACCCAATCCCATCGGCAAGGTCCGATTGAACGTCTGCTCGCGTTTGACGAACAGCGCGTTCTTGAATTGCGATTAGCAATCGTCCTCGTCGTCCGTTGTTTTGGGTGTTCGAGGACGACGACGAGGACGAGAAGGTGACCGACCATCATCCATTCTCGATCACGCCCTTGCCGGGCATCCGTCCGACTTTGGCCTTGACCGCCTGACGCAGCGTCCTAGGGTTGGCGCGATTTGAGGAGAGAACCCTGATGAACATCCTGACTCGCTTTCGCGGCGGAATGGTTTTGCCTTTGTCGTTGCTCATGGCCCTCGCACCGTCTTTCGCGCCGGCGGCTACGCCATTGTATGAATTGGATTTTACCGAACCAGAAACCGGTTCCTACGCCGTGCTAACAGGCGCTCCGAATGTTCAACCTTCCGCCGGGCCGTTGACCAGTGCGCTGATCTTTCCGGCGGTGGCCAGCAGCACCCAAATTTCCCTGCCGGTCAATATCGATTCGCCCCGATACGAACTGCTCTGCGATGTCCTGCTGCACAACTTCGTGGATTCGGACGATGCGTTCATGGTGCGGTTCGACGCAGGCGGATTGCACACCGTCAATTTCCACGGCGGCTTGAACAGCATCTACGCTTTCCAAAACTCTCCCTTCGCCAGCCAGGTTCTCGGCTCGCTCAGCAACGACTCCGTGGTGCGGCTCGGAGTGGTGCTGGATCGCGTTCCGGGCTCCTGGACCGTGTCGCTGAACGGAGTCCCTGTCGCGTCGAATCCGCTGAATGGCGCGCCGCTGCAGTCGATCGGTTTTGCCCTGCTGCCGTGGATCGGTGGCGCGGCTGACGCACCGGACACGTTCGCCGCGTTGGACAACGTCACTGTGATCATTCCCGAACCTTCCGGAATCGCTCTGTTGACGATTGCGCTGTTGGCCGCGGGGCGTATTCGCCGGAAAGCTTGATCGAGGATTGCCATGAAACTTCTATGCCGATCTTTTGCGCTACTGCTGATGCTTTGCGCCGTTATCGCCACGGGCGCGGAACGTTTCGTCCCGCATGGCGGAACGTTGAATTACGCAAACATCCAGGCGGCACTCAATTCCAGCGCCGCGGGTGACATCATCCGCGTCCAACCCGGCACTTACAGCGAATCGCTGCTCTTCCCGCCGCGCAACGTCACCCTGACCAGCATGAACCCTGCGGATTCGAACATCGTTCAGAGCACGATCATTCAAAGCGACGGCCGGCGAAGTGTGCTCACCATCACGAATGGGCAGGCCACAAACACTGTGGTGACCGGATTCACCATCCGTGGCGGACGCGGGTCGCACTATTCCGGCTATTTGATTGGCGGCGCCGTTTTCTGTTATCGCAGCAGCCCGAGCCTCGTTGGAAACATCTTTGAGGAGAACCACCTCACGTCCGTTCCGACCAATCTTTACAAGCTGGGCGGTGCAATTGGCTGCTGGGACAGCAGCCCGCGGATCGTCCGCAACATCCTGCGAAACAATTCAGCTGAACTGGGCGGCGCCATTCTGACCGTCGGGGGCCGGCCGGTTATTCAGGATAATTGGATTTACACAAACTTCGCGCAAACGGCAGGCGGCGCCTATTTGTCGGACGACGGCGCATTCCTGAACAACACGCTGGTCGAGAACGCGCCTGAAAGCATTTACGCCGACGCCGTCGGGATAATGGCGAACAATATCATTACACATTCCGGCGGAACCGCGGGTGTCACAACCTTCGCACAGGACATCGCCTGGTTTCAGAACAACAACATCTGGGTCCCGAATGGCATTCCCATGTATCGCGTCGTGCTGGTTGGGACCAACTATGAAGCCGTCGCGACGAATCCTGCCGGAACGAACGGAAACATTTCCGCCGATCCGCGATTCGTCGATGCCGCAGGATTCAATTTCCATCTGCAGACCAATTCGCCATGCATCAATACGGGAGACCCCACCGGATTGCGCTCCACGAACGAACTGGACATCGCGGGAAACTCGCGCGTGTTTGCGTTGCGCGTGGACATGGGAGCCAGCGAATTCAATGGCGAACGCAACTTCGCTCCCATCGCAAATGCTGGAGCGGATCGCACGGTAAACTGGGTGAGCGGCGGCATCGCGCTGGATGGTTCTGCCTCGATCGATCCGGACGGGACCGCGCTTACGTTCGCGTGGACGCAGATTGCCGGCCCGCCTGCGACCATGATTTCCAGCAGTCCTTTTTCGATTTTTTCACCTAGCGGCCTGGGCGTTTATGAATTTCAGCTGATCGTCAACGACGGCGTTCAAAGCAGTGCTCCGGACACGGTGCGAATTCTGGTGACCAATCTGCCGCCCATCGCCAGTGCGGGTTTCAGCCGGAATCTTGTGAACGTTCCCGCGGTGCTGACGCTTGACGGGACACACTCGCTCGATCCTGAAGGTGCGGCATTGGCGTTCGAATGGCTGCAGACGCAGGGGCCGGCGGTCGCTTTGTCTGATCCCCATTCCGCCCGGCCGACGTTTCAGCCCACAAACGCGGGCACCTACGAATTTCAACTCGTCGTTAGGGACCAGTTCAGCAGCAGCGCCCCCGAGCGGGTGACGTTTCATCTCGGCGCGGTCCCGCCCATTGCGAACGCCGGACCAGTTCGTTACGCCGGCAGAACATCTGTGGTTCTCGATGGTTCGCGCTCGTTCCTGCCGAATGGCAGCGAGCCATTGACCTATGCGTGGCGTCAGGTGAGCGGACCCAGAGCGTCCCTCTCCGCCACAAACATCGCCAGACCGGTCGTCACTGGCATGATGCAAACAAACGCGCCGCGCGAACTTGAATTTGAATTGGTCGTCAGCGCCGGGGGCCTCACGAGCGCTCCAGCTCTCACCAAGGTCATCATCGTTCCAGCCTGGAACAACGTGCAAATCACGCAGCTGAATCCGCCCTTCAACACGAATCGGCCAACGATAGTTGCGTTTGGCGGCGGGAATTGCGACACGGGCGGTTCCATGTCATTCCCTTCCGCCTGGTCCAGCGCCGCCAACGTTTTCAGCGTCTCCTACAGCCGTGACGCCACAAGCCCGGCGAACAACCCGCGCTACTTCGGTTACGGCGACCAGCTCATTGTGATGCTTTCCTCCGTCGCGCCGGTTTACAGCCAGCGCATTCAAACCATTGGGTTCAGCACCGGCTGCATGCCTGCGTGCGACGTCGCCGAACGATTCAACATCACCTACCGGGATCCACGCTATCTGGTGAACCGCATCACCTTCCTCGACAGCGGTTGCAGCCGGGATTACGACGTCAACATCAGCAACCTGCGGTCGAACCAGATTCCGGGCAAAATGTTCTGGGTGGATAATTATTATTCGTCCGCAGGCCGCTTCCGTCCGGGAGTTTTGAACGTGCAATTCCCCACACCGCCTGCCGATCATGGCACGCCCAACTCCTGGTATTTTCCTTCCTGGACGCTCACCAATCCTTATCGCACGAACACGTTCAACAATGGCGTGATCGCAGGTGCGTTTTTCTCGCTCGTCGGACCCGGAAGGAATTTTCAGATCGACACCAGGGCATCGGAACTTCATTTCGGCTGGGGGCCGCTGAACATCCTCGTCTTTCCCCTGAACACCATGATTCGCATGGATTCGATACGCCGCCCGGCACGATTGCCTGGCGCGGTGGAACTGGTGGGACCAGCCAATGGAGCGATGGTTTCAGAACGGCGCATGGTGTTCACCTGCCAGCCCGCCCTGCACGCGGTGAAATATGAAATCCTCGTGGGTCCGGATGCCAGCCGCACCGATCGCATCGCGTGGGAAGGCCCGTCGCGCCCAACCGATCCGCTTCGGAAACTGCCATATCCGCGGACCTGGTGGACCATTCGGGTTACCGATTCCTTTGGCAACAGCTCGTGGGCGGATCCGCGCTCAGTCTTGCGCGACACAGATCTCGACACGCTCACGGACGAGGCGGAAGTGCTCACTTATCTGACCGATCCAGACAACGCGGACACCGATGGCGACCGGCATCTCGACGGAGAGGAGTTCATTGCCGGAACCAGCCCATTTGTCCAGAACCTCGGTCTGGAATTGTTTTATCGGGAACTCTCGCCAACCCAGCTGCGCTTCAGTTGGTTCTCCGAAACCGGCAAGGTTTACGAACTTCAAACCACGACCGCCCTGGACGCGCCCTGGTCCACTCTCACGAATCTCAGTGCGCCTGCTCTCGGCGGACCAATTCTTCATACCCTCGACAAACCGGCAGATTTATTCCGCGCCTATCGCCTCCGATCCTTCAACGCGCCTTGAAGTAAACGCACTGCCTCCGGCGTCCATCGCGACCGCTCGTGGCATGCCGAGCTAGGCACGATCGTTCCCGCCTCAACCCAATGTCGAATTGCACTCCCGAGCAGGATTCCTACACTCCGTGCGCGTGAGTAACTCAAGAGGGATGCGAATCGAATTCCGCAGCGTCACCAAATCCTACCGTTCGATCCGGGCGCTGGATTCATTTTCACTGGAGATCGAACCAGGACAAATCGTAAGCCTGCTTGGCCCGAACGGCGCCGGCAAAACCACCTTGATTCGTTGCCTTGCTGGAATTGCCGCGCCGGACAAAGGGGCCGTGTATCTGGACGAACGAGAGTTCAATCGCGACCAAATGGACCTGCGCCGCCGCATGCACTTGCTGCCGGATTTCCCGTTCCATTTCTTCGATCAACCCGTGCTGCGCAACATCGCGATCACGCTGCGGCTGTATGAAGCCGATGGTCCCGGCGCGGAGCAGCGTGTTCTCGAACTGCTGCGTGAGTTCGACCTGCTGCCGCTGGCCTTGCGGCCGGTCCATTCACTGTCGCGCGGGCAATCCTACAAGGCGGCGCTCGTGGCCATGATTGCGGCCGACCGTGATCTCTGGCTGCTGGACGAGCCGTTTGCCTCGGGCATGGATCCGCTCGGCATCGATGCGTTCAAGCGTCACGCGCGCACCGCCGCGAATCGCGGGCGCACCATTCTTTATTCCACGCAACTGCTCGATGTCGCCGAGCGATTCTCGGATCGCGTGTGCGTGATTCACCGCGGTTCCATTCACGCGTTCGACACGCTGGAGCGCCTGCGTGAACGCGCCACGGACAAGGGCAACGTGCTGGCGGAGTTGTTCCGGCAATTGCAGGAAACGAACGC
>CAMLLE010000236.1 GCA_946480555.1 uncultured Verrucomicrobia subdivision 3 bacterium | reverse complement strand
GCCGGTGCATGTCGGCGAATTCGGCTGCTATGTGAAGATCGATCCGGAATCGCGCGTGCGCTATTACACGGAGTTCCGGCGCGCCGCCGAGAAATTGGACTTGGGCTGGGCCATTTGGGATTGGAGCGCGAACTTCCGATATTGGGATCGTTCAAGAAACGAACCGCTGCCAGGAATGCGGGAGGCGCTTTTTGGAAACAGCCCAGAGCGGACCGCTAATTGACACTGATCTCTGCTTATTGCGGAATGCACCCGAGGCCCTATCGATTCACATCGAATATCGGGTCAGGGCAAAGCCAAATTAGCGTTGATCAGCGAAGCCAGCGTTCCCATCCGTCTCCTTCTCCACCAGTTTCCAGTAAGCTTTCGCAAGCTGCAGGACCACCGGCGATTGCTTCAGCGGCATTCCGTCCAGCGAATCGGCGGCCACGATCCCGAGCGAACTGAGCGACATAAAAACGCCATCCATGGCCGCCAGCCGCGATGGCGTAATGCTCGCTTCCGCCACCTGCAAGCCCAGTTTCTGGCTCAGCTCAAACATCACGGCACGCGTTACACCGGCCAGAATTCCGGCAACCAGCGGCGGCGTGCAAATCGTGTTCTCCGTCACCCAGAACAAATTGCTGCTCGCGCCTTCCACCGCATGCCCTTCCGTGTTGAGCAGCAACGCTTCGTTCGCGCCCGCCGCATCAGCTTCCATTCGCGCCACGATCTGCGAGAGCTTGTTGCAGGTTTTGAACTGCGCGATCGGTTCGCCCGCGGGCAACCGAACCGACGCGGTCACGAGTCTCCAGCGCATCGGGGTAGTGGAAGCTTCGGCTGCGTGCAGCGACATCACCACCGTCGGTTGCTTCGCGCCGCCGGGCGAATAGCCGCGCACTCCAACTCCGCGAGACAACGTCAATCGCAGCAGCGCGTTCCGAATTTGATTCCGCGCAATCAACTCTCTCGCAAAGGACTGCAACTGCGTGGCGGAAAATGGCGGAACAATTCTCAGAAACGCCGCGCCCGCCTGAAGCCGTTGCATGTGAGCCTCCCAGCGGAAAGGCTGCCCGTTGCGGACCAGCATTGTTTCGAACAAACCGTCGCCATAAAGAAAGCTGCGGTCGAACACGGAGACCACCGCCTGTTCTTCTGGGACAAACCGGCCGTTGAGGAAAACAAACATCGCGGTGTTCTAACGCAAAGGCGCCAGGAGGCAAAGGCGCAAAGCACGGTCATCCATCGCAACGGCGCATTTCGCATCGGAGCAATTCAACGGTACGCCGATCACGTCTGCGGCTGGGAGTTGGACCGGTGAACAGCTCCTGAATCTGAAACGGAATCGTGTGCCAATGCCGCGAAGAATCCCCGCCCCTTCGCCAGCGTCTCCTCGTATTCCGCTTCCGGATTCGAATCGGCAACGATTCCGGCGCCAACATTGAAATGCGCGCGACCGTTGTGACATAGCGCGGTGCGAATGAGAATGCTGAGCTGGCTTTCGCGATTGAATCCCAAGTAACCCAACGCGCCCGTGTACGGGCCGCGCGCGAGCGGCTCCAACTCATCGATGATCTCCATCGCGCGAATCTTCGGCGCCCCCGTGATGCTGCCACCGGGAAAGCATGATGCGAACGCGCTGAAATGCGTCACATCGCGGCGCAGACGCCCTTCGACCGTGGAAACCAGATGCTGCACCTGCGGATACTTCTCCAGCCGCATCAGTTCCGGCACCTGCACGGAACCATATTCGCAGACGCGGCCCAGGTCATTTCGCAGCAGGTCGGTGATCATCACCAGTTCGGACATTTCCTTGGCACTGGTTTGCAGTTCGTAGCTGAGTTGCGCATCGCGAGTGGCATCGGTGGCACGCGGCCGCGTTCCTTTGATCGGCCGGGTGCGAATGTGCGAACCACTCAGACGAAGGAACTGCTCTGGCGACGACGACGCAATCTGGAATTCGCCGCAATCCAGATACGCCGCAAATGGCGCAGGCGAAACGGCGCTGAGCCGCTGAAACAAAGTCCACGCAGAGGCCAGCCAGTCGGCGGACAGCCGGTGCGACAGGTTCACCTGATAAATGTCGCCAGCGCGGATGTACTCCTGCGCCCGCACCACGCGGGAGACGAACTCCGCCTCCGCAAGACTCGTTCGTACCGTGGACTGCTCCGTCGGCGAATTGCATCCGGCAGCTCCCGCCGTCGATCCCGATTCCGCCGATTCGCTCGCGATGGCCACCCATCGTTCCAGGCATTCTTTTGCGCGCTGCTGCGACCGCGCGCCGCTGGCGTCCAGCCCGGTGGATACCACCCACGTCTTCCCGAGCCAATGATCGAAGGCAACCAGGCTGTCGTAAAATCCCACCTGACAATCGGGCAGTTCAAGATCATTGATTGCGCGGCGGCGCAGCTTCGGTTCAACGAAATTCTTCAAGTCGTACCCCCAGAAGCCGAAGCAACCTCCAAGCGGGAACGGAAAGTCGGGTTCGTCCAGCAGTTCGTAGCGGGACATCAGGCTGTCGAGCAAATGCCACGGATTGCCGAACTGTGTCTGCGCTCCGGGACCGCCGGCCACTTCGCAACGCGAACCCCACGAGCGAAACGTGAGGAACGGCCCGGCAGTGACGAACGAATAGCGTGCTTGCGAACTTTCCGAAACCGGCCCGCCCCGCCCGTTCTCCGCCAGACTGCGCAGCAGCACCACGCCACCAGCGTCCCACAACCGGGTCGCCAGAACTTCCGGCGTCACGTTCGTCTCAATCTCCTGAATCAGCGGACGCATGATCAGCTCAACATCCAGCGCGCGAGGTTGAAGTAAAACAACAATGTCGAAACATCCGCCAGCGCCAGTGCAATGGGGCCCGCAGCAATCTTTGGATCCAGTTTCAACCGATGCAGCACCGATGGAATGGCCAGGCCAATCAGACAGGCCATGCAGATGGCAAGCAGCAGGCTGAATCCCACCACCAGGGCCGCCGTCCCGTCGTGCCGCCAGATCCAGACGATCAATCCCACGATGGCTCCCGAAGCCGCGCCCAACATGGATGCCGTGGCCAGCTCCTTGCGTGCCGCGCGCAAGAACCAGTTCAGCGTGATGGGCTGCGCGTGGAGCGCCTGCAACGTGACGGTGAGCGATTGCACGCTCACGCTTTCGCCCAGGCCCAGGACCAGCGCCATGAAGAAGGCAATCACGATGCTCTGGGCAAGCGTGGTCTCGTAGAATCCCGCGAGAACGGCGCAGGCGGTTCCACTGCCAATCGTCGCGAGCAGCCAGGGAAACCGGTGGCGGAACGATGTCAGCGGCGAGGCGCTTTGCACGCTGGCAACATGGAAACCGATGGTCTGAAACACATCGTCCATCCGCTCCCTCTCCGAAATGTCCAACACCTCCTCGGTGAACAAACTCACGTCCACCACGCCGACCAGCCGGCGCTGTTCATCGATGACCGGGAACGCGAGATATTTGTGGATCAGGAAGAGCTCGCAGGCATCCATGACTGTGGCGGTGTGCGGAATCGCGACAACGCGTGCGATCATCAACTCGGAAATGCGCTGGTCCAATTTGCCGGTGAGCAGGCGCCGCGTCGGCAACACACCGACCAGCCGTTCGTCACGATCGATGACATAGAAATAGATGATTTTCTCGCCGATGCCTTTTTCCCGAATCTGCCGCAACGCCTCCGCCACCGTCGCATCACCGGAAAGGCTCGTGAAATCCTTGCGCGCCAGTGAAAGGACAGGCTGATCTAGATGATGCTTCGGAGCGTTCACGCGCCGAAGACTTAATCCACGGCCACGCGCGCTGCAAGCGACGAGTCAGAAAAGCGGATTGCGAAGAACAACGACGGAACGAACAAGCAAAGTGGTCAGCGAGAACACGGGAACTCCGGCATCCAAGCGCGAAACCAAATGCCTCCAAACGCACATGCAATCTCCAGCTTCGTTGCTTCGTGCCTTTGTTGTTCAGAATCGGCTCCCAAGGATGCGGTTCAAACGAGGCGGCGCGCCTTCGCGTCAATCGCTACTTCCCGATGCAGAACTGGCTGAAGATCATGTCGAGCAAATCCTCGGTGGTGGTCTTGCCGACAATTTCACCCACGGCGTTGACCGCGATGCGCAAATCCATCGCCGCCAGCTCGAGCGTTTGTCCGGCGCTCAGCGCTTCAATGCAGCGCGTCGTCGCAGCCCGCGCGCGATTCAACGCGTCCTGATGCCGCGAGTTGATCATCACCTGGAACATACCGGCATCGATCTCACCCGCCCAGATCAGTTGCCGGATGGCATCCTTGAGCGTGTCGATTCCTTTGCCGGTCGCGCAGGAAACCTCCACCACCATGCGATTCAACTCCGGCGCCAGTTCCAGCTTCGGCGACAGGTCCGCCTTGTTGCGCACCAGAATCCGCTTTTTGCTGCTGAACTCCGCCAGATAGTTCCGATCCGATTCCGTCAGCGGTTCCGAACCGTCCAGCACGTGCAGGATGAACTCCGCCGATTCCAGCATCCGCCGGCTGCGGCGAATGCCTTCCACCTCGATCTCATCCTTCGCCTCACGCAATCCCGCCGTGTCGATGAACACCACCGGCAGCCCGCGAATATTTGCGGTTTCTTCAATCGTGTCCCGCGTTGTTCCCGGAATGTGCGAGACGATCGCGCGATCGTGGCCGAGCAACTGGTTCAGCAAACTGGATTTCCCCGCGTTGGGCCGGCCCACGATGGCGGCGCGAATGCCGCGACGGAGAATCTGACCTTCGTCCGCGGTGCGCAGCAATTCGTCCATGAACCTGACGCCGTTTCGCAGGCGGTTCAGCAATTGATCCAACGTGTCGGGCGCGATGTCTTCGTCCGGGAAATCAATATGCGCTTCGACGTGCGCCAGCGTGCGGACCATTTCGTCGCGCAGTTGATTGATTCGTTGCGACAGTTTGCCCGCGAGCTGTTCGTTGGCGGCCCGCAAGGCGAGCTCGGTGCGTGCGTGAATGACGTCAGCCACGGCTTCGGCTTGCGCGAGATCGATGCGGCCATTCAGGAAGGCGCGCCGCGTGAATTCACCGGGATGTGCCAGCCGTGCTCCGGCTGCGAGCGTTGTGTCCAGGACTGCTTTCGCAGGCAGGATGCCACCATGACACGTGATTTCCACCACGTCTTCACGCGTGAATGTCCGGGGCGCGCGCATCACCGCCACAAGCACTTCATCGATGATTTGTCCGTCGCGCTGCACATGGCCGAAATGCAGTGTGTGCGTCGGCGCGGCGGACGGCAGCAGTGATGTTCTGCCAATCGGTGAGAAACAGCGATCAGCCACCTTCAAGGCATCGATCCCAGAGATTCGAATGACCGCCAGGCCGCCTTCGCCAACCGGCGTCGCTATGGCTGCGATGGTGTCGTTGAACATGGGGGCAACAAACGCGGCGATTCTGCGAAACTGGTGACTGCACCGGTCAATCGTTCCGACAACCGCCGCGGGCGATTTCCGACCGGCGATCCTCCAGCCAGAGGCGCGCCTTCTCGTAGCTCTTTTTCCGCAGGTAATGGAGAAACTGCGGATCGGTGTCCGGCGGGAGCTGCGACGCCAGTTCGTCGAGGCGTGAAAAAAGCGGAAGTAGATTCGGCTTGGGATTGGCCACCGGCATCGACTTCACCGCCGATTCCAATTCCAGTAGTGCCTTCAGGATGGCCTG
>CAMLLE010000235.1 GCA_946480555.1 uncultured Verrucomicrobia subdivision 3 bacterium | reverse complement strand
ATTCTTGGTCGTGACATAAGTTGACTTGCATTAGGGATTGTCGTATTCACAATCCTTATGCAAATCGAAAGTCTGAAAGTTTTCTGTGATCTTGCCGAAACGGAGAGCTTCACCAAGGCCGCTCAAATCAACAATGTCACTCAATCCGCCGTCAGCCAGCAGATCAGCTCCCTCGAACGCCAGTTCAAGTCGCTCCTGATCGAACGTTCCAAGAAGAAGTTCCGCCTCACGCGCGAAGGCCAGGTCCTCTACGATTTTTCCAAACAAATCATCCAGACCTACGACGCGCTGCACAGCAAGCTGCAGGAGATCAAGGATATCATTTCCGGAACGATCCGCGTGGCGACGATTTACAGCATCGGGCTTCACGATTTGTCGCCCTACATCAAGCGCTTCCTCAAGGAGTATCCAACCGTTCACGTCCATGTGGAATACCGGCGGGCGAATCAGGTCTACGACGACGTGCTAGGCAACGTGGTGGATCTCGGTCTCGTGGCTTACCCGACGCGCGATCCCAAAGTGGAGGTGATCCCGCTTCGCAAGGATCCGCTCGTCCTCATCTGCCATCCGCAGCATCCCTTTTCAAAGATCAAGAGCACGAAGCTGAAGACGATCGCCGGGCAGAAGTTCATCGGTTTCGAGCCCGACATCCCTACGCGCAAGGCGTTGGACAAAATCCTGAAGGAGAATTCGGTGGAAGTGAACACCGTGATGGAGTTCGACAACATTGAGACCGTGAAGCGCGCGGTGGAAATTGATGCGGGGATTTCCATCGTGCCAATCAGCACCATCAGCCAGGAAATCAACAAGCAGACGCTCGCCTGCGTGAGCCTTGAGGATGGCGACTTCTTTCGTCCGCTCGCGGCCATCTACAAGAAGAACAAAGTCCTGTCGCCGGCGATGAAGCAATTCCTGACGATCCTGAAAGAAGGAAACTAGCGGATTACGATCGGCGATTGCCGATTGACGCGCTGCTGGAAACTTCGGCAGCGCGTTTTCGCTTTCCGGAGGGACGAGTTACACGAATCCCAGATTCCTCTGTGCCCAGATACCTCCAGCACTATTCAAACGTTCCGCACAAACAATTTTCCTGGCAGCTGTTTCACCATCCGTTTCATCTCCAGGCTGAGCAATGCCACCGACACAGTGGAACTCGGCAGGCCGCTTTGGCGTATCACCTCATCGATGCTCGATTCCTCCTGCGTCAATTGCGCCAACACGCGCTGCTCGTGGTCGGAAAGTTCCAACGCCGGCAACACGCCGGTTTCATTCGGCGCGGGCGCACGGTTCGTCGCGGGAAACAAATATTCAAACTCGCTCAAAATGTCCTCCGCGCCCTCGCAGAGTTTTGCGCCCTTCTTGATCAACTCGTGACAGCCTTTGCTGCGCGGCGAGTCGATTCTGCCCGGCACGGCAAAAATCTGCCGCCCGTACTCCGTCGCGAAGTTTGCCGTGATCAATGCGCCGCTCGACAGATTGGCTTCAACCACCACCGTGCCCAGCGTCATGCCGGCGACAATGCGGTTGCGGATCGCGAAGGATTGTTTGTCCGCCTTGCGGTTGAAGGGATACTGGCTGATCACCGCGCCGTTCGCTGCGATGCGTTCGAACAGTTCCCGGTTCTCCGGCGGAAACACCAGGTTTGGTCCGGTTCCCAATACGGCGATGGTGCGTCCCTTTGCCGCCAGCGCACCCTGATGCGCCGCGGTGTCGATGCCCCGCGCGCCGCCGCTGACCACCGTGACGCCGACGAAAGCGAGTTGATACGCCAGCTTGCGCGCAACCTCGATGCCGTAGTGCGTGGTCATGCGTGAGCCGACCATCGCAACGCCATTTTTGTCCTTCGCGGCGAGTGCTCCCTTTACGTAGAGAACGATGGGCGGATCGTAGATTTGGCGCAGCAGCTCCGGATACTGCGCGTCTTCCTGGGTCAACACATGGCAGCCGAAATCCTGAATCCGCTGCAGTTCGCCCTTGAGATCCACCTCCTTCTCCCAGTTGGAAATGGACTGCGCGGTTTCCTCGCCAATTCCGCGCACATGCAGCAGTTGCTGCTTTGAAGCTTTGAGAATGCTGACTGGATCGCCGAAAAATTCGAGCAGTTGCCGGACACGCACCGGTCCGACGTGATCGATCATGTTGAGCGCCACCCACGCTTCCTTGGAATCCATGCGCGTTGGAATAGCCGTTCCCCTTCACGCCAGCAAGCGGACAATTATCGGTCGCTCCGAGGGTGGGGCGCGTTTCTCCGGGCGCGCGGCAAAATACGAATTGCTGACTGGAACCTTGGCGTCCTTGCGTTGAATCCCGAATTCATAAAGACTTCGCGCCACAGTTATGGCCAAAAAAGCTCTCATCACCGGCATCACCGGCCAGGACGGTTCTTACCTGACTGAATTCCTGCTGTCGAAAGGCTACGAAGTTCATGGCATCGTTCGGCGCACTGCCGCTCCGTATCGCGGCCAGCTCGAACGCGCCTACACCTCGCCCGGATTTCAATCGGATCGCGTCTTCCTCCATCACGGCGATTTGAGCGACGCCGGTTCGCTGATCCGGCTGCTGGAGAAAATCGCGCCCGAAGAAGTCTATAATCTCGGCGCGCAGAGCGATGTGCGGATCAGCTTCGACATTCCGGGTTACACCGCCGATGTCACTGCCACGGGCGTGGCGCGCATTCTCGAAGCGATTCACCAGCTCGGCCTCAAGGCGCGCTTCTATCAGGCCTCCTCCAGCGAGATGTATGGCAAAGTTCGCGAAATCCCGCAGACGGAGCTTACCCCGTTTCATCCGCGCAGCCCTTACGCCTGTTCCAAAGTTTACGCCTATTGGATCACGGTGAACTACCGCGAGTCCTACGGCCTGCACACCAGCAACGGCATCCTGTTCAACCATGAATCGCCGCGCCGTGGCGAAAACTTCGTGACCCGCAAAATCACCACTGCGGTTGCGCGAATCCAAGCGGGGCTGCAGGACAAGCTGCGCATGGGGAATCTCGATGCAAAACGCGACTGGGGTTACGCGAAGGAGTACGTCGAAGCCATGTGGCTGATGCTCCAACAGCCGGAAGGCGACGATTACGTGATCGCCACCGGCGAAACCCACAGCGTGAAGGAATTCCTGGAACTGGCGTTCGATCGCGTCGGTCTCGACTGGCAGAAATACGTGGTGATCGATCCGCAGTTCTATCGTCCGGCGGAAGTGGACCAACTCATTGGCAACGCTGAGAAGGCGCGCCGCAAATTGAACTGGGCACCGAAGACCCGCTTTGCCGACCTCGTGCGCCTGATGGTTGATGCGGATGTGGAATTGCTCAAAAGCACCGGAGCGCAACGCTGAGCCGTGAAGCACGCGTTCATCACGGGCATTGGCGGGCAGGACGGTTCCTATCTGGCCGAATTGCTGCTCGCGAAAGGCTATGAGGTTCATGGCCTCATGCGTTCCGCCGCGAACGTCAGCCGCAATATTCATCCGCTCGTTTCGGACGCTTCCATCTTTCAGCAACAGCTGTTTCTGCATGAAGGCGATTTGTCGAACGCCGATTCACTGCGGAGCGCGCTGGAAAAGTCGGCTCCCGACGAAGTCTATCATCTTGCGGGGTTGAGCCACGTCGGCCAGAGCTTTGAGAACGTCGAAGCAACCTGCGGCATCACCGGCTTTGGAACTTTGCGGATGTTGGAACAGGTTCGTCGCCTGTCGCCTTTGCCCAGATTCTTCAATGCCAGCTCCAGCGAAATCTTCGGCAGCCCGGAACACGCACCGCAGAACGAACTCACACCCATCGCACCGGTCACTCCCTACGGTTGCGCCAAGGCGTTCGGCGCCCAGATGACGCGCGTGTACCGGCAGACGTTTGGGCTGTTCGCCGTGAATGGGATTCTGTTCAACCACGAGTCACCGCGGCGGGGCGAGAACTTCGTAACGCGCAAAATCTGCCGTGCCGCCGCGGCGATCAAGCTGGGCCGGCAGAAGGAACTCGCGTTGGGCGACACCAGCGCGCAGCGCGACTGGGGTCATGCGCGTGATTACGTCCGCGGCATGTGGCTCGCGTTGCAGCATGACAGGGCAGAGGATTTTGTTTTCGCCACCGGCAAACTGCACCGTGTTCAGGATGTAATCGAAATTGCATTCCGTGCGGCGGGGTTGGACTGGCGTGAGTTCGTGCGGCAGGACCAGCAGTTGTTTCGCCCGGCTGACCCGCGCCGGCTGTTGGGCGATTCCACCAAGGCGCGGCAGTTGCTCGGTTGGGAGCCAGAAATCAGTTTCGAGCAAACGATCACTGAGATGGTCGGTGCGGAGCTGAAGGCGCTGGCGTAAGGCCGTGCTTACAATTGGGTTTCCGCTTCGCGAATCACAGCCAGCGCTTTCTGCGGCGTCTCGGCGGCGAGCAAACCCTGGCGCACGTTCGAATCGCGCAGCAGGCGGCTGATGCGGGCCAGCACCCCGAGATGTTGCGTGACGGTCGGAGCAACCAGCAGGAAAAACAAACGGGCGGGAACTCCATCGACAGCGCCGTAAGGAATGCCCGGCGTGTGGCGGCCGAATACGATCACCGGCTTGTCCACCAATCCCACCAGCGCATTGCGCGCGTGCGGCAGCGCGATGCCATCCCCAATGCCGGTGCTGTAAAGCTGTTCGCGTTCATGCAACGCGCGGAGCAATGTGACCTTCGCTTCCGGCTGATCCGAAATCGCTGGAATGTGATTCACCAGCTCTGCCAGCACGCTGTCCCGGTCCTTGCTTTGCAGGTTCAGATTGATGCAGGCGGTGGGGATCAGGTCGCTGAGGATCACAGTGCCGGAATTCTTCATGGCCGGGATGTTACGGTTGTTTGTTGAACCGGGAAGAAAAATGTAGGGCGCGGTGGAACTCGGCAGGCGGCTCTCCTAGCAGCGGCGGTCTGTGAACGCCGGGAGCAGTCATCGTCTCGAAAAGCGGCGCTCACGGAGCGCCGCTACAAAGGGTCCAGATTGTGTGCGGAGCGAACGCGTTCCACCCAAAGCTTAAAGTGTAAAGCCCGCCGCGGCTGCGTCGTTCGCAAACATCTTCACCGTGTCCAGTGACAACGCGCCGAGATCCATTCCAGCCAGCTTGATGGCTTTGTTCAGAATGTCGTGCGGAACGGTGACGATGTGACAGCCGCAATCGCTCGCCTGATAAATGTTCAGGATTTCCCGCACGCTCGCCCACAGCAACTCAGCCTTCGGCTGCGTGCCGCGCAGGATGCTCAGGCTTTCGCGCATGGCCGGAATCGGATCGCGGCCGGTATCGGCAATGCGTCCCGCAAAAACGGAAACCACCGACGACACCGCCGGATTCAACGCCGCCGCCACCGCGCGCACTTGTTCAAGTGTAAGGATCGCCGTGATGTTCAGCTGCACGCCTTCCTTCGCCAGTTCCCGGATCAGCGTCACGGAAGATTCATTGCGCGTGTTGGTGATCGGGATTTTGACGTAAACGTTCTTCTGCCAGCCCGCGATCTTCAACGCCTGCCGGCGCATCTCGGGAAAGTCATCGGAAAAGACCTCGAACGAAATTGGCTTGGCGGTGACGGTCTGGAGAATGTCCCTGGCGAAGCTCTCGTAATCCGCGATGCCCACCTTGCGCATGAGCGTCGGATTGGTCGTCATGCCCTTGATCAGCGGGTTGGCGTAGAGGCTGAGCATGGACGCCTTGTCGGCGCC
>CAMLLE010000234.1 GCA_946480555.1 uncultured Verrucomicrobia subdivision 3 bacterium | reverse complement strand
GGGAGCACCTCACTCCACCATCACCGGCACACTCGCATTGATGAGCGGCGGTCAAACATCGCCGCGGAAATGCTGAGTTTGCGACCGATGGCAATTTGCCGTGGCAGTCGAATACGTCGAACGTGCCTTTATTAAAGATGCAATCACCTCTCATTCCATCCTTTCGGGACCCGTCTGCAATTGGCCGCACGATGGGTTTGTCTTTGGAACTGTGACTGAGGAAGACGTCGAATTGAAAAGTGGTGTCCATGGCCCGATTCCCGTTGGGCGTATTTCCTATCAGCGTCACCCGGAACAGACAAGGTGCGATTGAGATAGTGTTTTAGCCTTTCGCCTTTCGCCCATAGGGCGTCGGCGTTTCATGCAGCGCGCCGGCTTCCGTGGCCGGAATTGAGACGGCCCGGCCGTTGCGCCAGACGGCGAGCGGTATGCCGCGCCGCCGGTGTTCTTCCACGGTTTTCGCCACCGCTTGGGTCAAGGCCTGCATGGCCTTCTGGGTCAGGGTTCGTGCGCGCTTTTTCATGATTCAAATTGCCGGCGCAGTTGTTCGTAGAGCGCGCCATCGTTGACAGTAATCTCACCCGCTTCGTCCTTGAAGATCAATCGCGGTGTATCCGACGAGTTGTCGAAAAAATGGAGCGTGTCGAGCAAGGAACGGTAGAGGCGGAACAGGTTGCCGAGTGTGCGGGCGAAGCGCCGCCGCACGTCCGGTTCGGGTACATTATGCCCGCCGCTCTGCACGCGGTAGCGGATGCGGAGCAAAGCCAGTTCCGGGCTGGGAATCCAGAGGTAGAAGAGGTGCAGCCGGAAGCCGGCTTCCTTCACGCGGCGCAGCAGCGGCACATACGCGCGCCCGGACAGCGTGGTCTCAAACGCAAAATCCCTTCGCGCCGCCGTGAATTCCGCGATGCGCTCCAACACGGTACGTCCGGCGCGCAACATGCCCGCATCGGGATCGAATGGCGAGTAGGCGCGGGCCAGCAGGTTGGGATTGATGAAGTTGCGGCAGTTGGCATAGAGCGGCAGGAACTCCGTGGCGAAGGTGGTTTTCCCCGCGCCGTTTGGCCCGGCGATGATGTAGCAGTTGGTGGGCTTACGGGGCATAGATCAATTCCTGCAGCTGGTTCACCGCCGTGCGGAGCTCGTCCGGGCCACCGATCTTCGCCTTTGTAGCGGCGCTCTGTGAGCGCTCGCCTGCGCCCGGTCGGTCACAGACCGACGCTACAGGGATTTCCGGTTCGTCGCACCACACCTCCAATCCATCCTTTCGGAACCGGTCTGCAATCTCCCGCACAACGGGTTTGTCATTTGAACTGTTGCAGAGGAAGACGTCGTATTGAAAGGTGTTGGCCATACCCGATTCCCTGCGGGGTGAGTTCCTATCAGCCTTGCCCGGAACAGACAAGATGCAATTGAAGCCGGTCAGCCCGAGATTCTGCGCGTCAGCAAAGTCGAATACGCCGCCAAGACCGAAGCCTCCGGCATCCTCACCTTCTACATGGGCAAGAACACCCCCGAGCGCAAAGATTACATCATGGAAAACCTCGTCGTGCCGGTGGAGGATTGAGAAGCGGTTTGACCACGAATGGACACCAATCCACACGAATTGAAACTACAGGGCTGAAAGCCCGCGATGTGATAGCCCGGCCTGAAGGATGTCGCGCGCGGATTTCCGGAGTGCACCGAGCGATTGGGCGGTGGTGGGCGCTGATGAAACTTTCGGCAGGGAAAATCACGTAGCGCAGGCGTCCCCGCCTGCGAGTTCGGGCGGCGTCTCGCCGCCAGAAGATGTTTGATGAAGAACGCGAACTTGCACCGGGACGGTGCTTGAACTAGCAGCCGGGGACGGCTGCGCTACATCGGCTGGCGCAACATACGCGCTGCTCCACTTCCAACCTTCCGGACGGGCGCACAACCCCGCGTTCACCGGATTCATCAGCGTGTAATGGCAACAACGGTGCAAATCCTCATCATCGCGGATGAGATGTTCGTAAGACTCGCTCTGCCAGAAGGGAGAAACCTTCTCCGTCAGCCGCTTGTTGATTTCGTGCGACGTGAAGGATTTCCAACTGTGCAGGATGTCGCTCAACACATGGCCGGGCATCGGCCACACGACGACGTGCGCATGGTTCGGCATGACCACCCACGCGCGCAGTTCGTAACGCTGCCCTTCAAAGAACTGAATCGCCCCCGCGACAAGGTTTGCCAACGCCGGATCGCGCAGGTAGCAGGTGCCGCGACCGGCATCGAGATATTTGTCCACGCGGCTCGAATACCAGCGGAACAATTCCTCCTGCTCGTGCCAGGCGAGCGGATGTTTTGCAGCCTCAGCCTGCGCGAGAACGGCATCGCGCTCCTGTTTGAAACGCAGCAGAACTTCCTTCGGCAACGTGCCCGCCTGCCGAAACGTGACGAAATACGTGCCGCCCTCGCGTTTGAGGTGCGGCAACACCCCGCGCGAGTGGAATCCCGCGACGAGACGATTTGGCCGTTCGGCGTCAGGCATGACGGCAGCGCGGGCAATTGTAGCGCAGGCGTCCCCGCCTGCGAATTCCGGCGGCGTCCCGCCGCCAGAAGATGTTTGATGAAGAACACAAACTTGCACCAGGACGGTGCTCGAACTCGCAGCCGGGGACGGCTGCGCTACGTGGCCGCGGCAGACGTCGTATTGAAAAGTGGTGTCCATGCCCGGTTCCCGTTGGGCGTGTTTCCTATCAGCGTTGCCCGGCACAGACAAGGTGCAATTGAAGCCACGACGGGCGCGTCTCAATTCTTGTAGGGCAGCCTTTCCAGGCTGCCGGTTGACGGCGCTTTCCAGCGCCGTGTCGGTCGCCCGGACCAACACCGGACTCGAAAGTCCGGTGAACCGGCAGGCTGGAAAGTCTGCCCTACGTCGGCTGCGCAGGAATTCAGCTGCGCCCAACCACGACCAGGTGATCGAATGGGATTTTTCTCGGGCATTGAAATCGAGGACTCTGGACGTAATGCCGACTTCACGACATTCCCAGACTTGTGCCATGATTTGGGTCGGACTTCTTCTTGCCTGTCATCCGATAGCTCCCGTCAGCGCATCGACGAACTCGATATACGCCGATTACGACAAGGAGTTCAGCTCTACAAGGAAGTGGCGCCATCGCACCTCGATGTCATCCAAGCGGTGGCTGAAGTTTACAGAACACCGTTTGCACCATCTGATGCGGAGAATGGGACAAAGCGGCAGCCTTGCCCGTGGCATGGCTGCGATCACGAAACCTCAACCAGCGTTGGGTCGTCAGAATCTGCACATGAAGACTCCACGTTCGCTGTTTCGATTCTCGATCGTCGGTGCCCTGCTTTTCACGCTCCCTGCTGTCGCGAAATCGCCAACCATTGCAGGCGTTAGCGCAGCCATGGAACGGATGGTTGCTTCCAACGAAATTGCCGGCGCGGTCACGATGGTGGTGACGAAGAAGAAGGTTCTCCATCTGGGAACGACCGGGTTTGCAGACGTCGCGAACAAGCGCCCGATGAAAGCGAATGACATGTTCTGGATCGCTTCGATGACGAAGCCGGTGACTGGCGTGGCGGTGCTGATGCTCCAGGATGAAGGAAAGCTGCATGTGTCCGAGCCGGTGGCGAAATACATTCCGGAATTTGCGAATCTGAAAACGCCTTCGGGAAAGCCCGCAAATCTTACGATCGGCCAATTGCTCACGCACACATCCGGCCTCGGAGAAGCTCCACGCGACGCCACGAGAAACGCCCGCACGCTGGCCGATCTGGTGCCGCTATGGTTGTCCGCGCCGATGAAATACGAACCCGGCGAACGCTGGGAATACACGCAGAGCGGCATCAACGCGGCTGGCCGCATCGTGGAGGTTGTCAGCGGCATGAGCTTCGATGCATTTCTTCAGAAACGCTTGTTCAAGCCGTTGGGGATGAAGGACACCACGTTCTATCCAAGCGAAGCCCAGCGCGCGCGTCTGGCCACCGCGTATGCGAAGAACCGCAACACCGGTTTCCTGGATCCGGTTCCGCCACGGGACGATTTCGGTTCCACAAATCGCCCGCCTCAAGGGAACGGCGGCCTCTTCTCGACCGCGCCCGATTACGCGCGCTTTTGCCAGATGCTGCTGAACAATGGAAAACTTGGCTGGCGGCGTTATCTCAGCCGCGATGCAATGAGGTTCCTTTCCGAGTCGCAGACGGGTGAATTGCCAACCGGCTTTTTCCAGAATGAAACCTACGGCCGCCGCGGACGAAATTACGGCTGGGGTCTCGGCACGTGCATTCTGCTGGAACCGCATCCGGGCGTCGCCGAAATGCTTTCACCCGGCTCTTATGGCCATGGCGGCGCATGGGGAACACAGGCGTGGATCGATCCCGTGAAAGGCGTTGCTTGCATCCTGATGGTGCAGCGTTCCAACTTCCCCAACAGTGATGCGAGCGAAGTGCGCCGCGAGTTTCAGAACGCGGCAGCGCGGGCGCAGTGATTGAAGCCGCCGGTCGAAGCCCTCATATCGGATCGATCTTCACGTCCACAGAAAGCTTTCGTTCCGTCGTGCCTTTGTATGCACCGCTGACCGGCGGGACGTCCCCATAATCGCGGCCGACGGCGATCTTCACGTAGGTTTCGTCGGGCTGGCAGTTGTGCGTGGGGTCAAGGGCCTTCCAGCCAGCTCCCGGCACGAAGACTTCCATCCACGCGTGGGTGGCGCTGGCCGCCTGAGTGGCGAGGTAGCCGCTCACGTAGAGCGCCGGAATCCGCAGCGCACGGCAAAGGCCGATCATCACATGCGCATAATCCTGGCAAACGCCCTTACGCTGCTCGATCACTTCGCGCATGTGAGTGTGAACGTGCGTCGATGCCGTTTCGTAAGCGAGCATTCCATGAACCGAGCGCATCAGCGACAACGCGGTTTGCCAGACATCGTCCGCTCCGTTCGCGGCATCGAGCGCCATTCGCCAGACGTCGGGCGTGGTTTCGACATACTTGCTGTTCTGCAGGAAATCGTAACAGCGGCCGTGCTGCATCACTTCCGGCAGGCGCTGCATCGGTGCGGGCCGCGCATCGGCGGGCAGTTGCGTGCCGCCGCGTGTGGTGACCTTCAGCCGGCTTTCGACCGTCAGCGTGGTGTGGGGTTCCGGGATTTCGAAGTGATGAACGGTGTTTGAATAAAAGTCGCTGTAATGCCGCAGGCGCGCGGCGGGCAGCACTTTCAGCAGGAACGCATCGACGGTTTGATGCTCGTTTGAAACGGGCTGAAGCCGGACTTCATTGAAGCTTTCCCGCACGGGCGAAGCGTACGCATAGACGGTGCGGTGAAAGATTTGAAATTGCATCGCGGCGCTGGATAGCAAAGAGCGCTCAGGCGGGCGAGCGGAAAGACTCTCCCGCGATCCCCGCGGCGACCGGCAGGTTCATCTGCTGCTGCTGTTCCTCCTGCTGCACCAGTTCCTCACCACCGGATGGCGCGAATGCGTGGAAGATGTAGGCATTGAACAAGGCGTTTCCAATGTCATTGAGCTTGAGTTGAATTCCATCGACGTAATCGTGCAATCCTTGGGCGAAGACGTCGTCGATGGAGCTGAACTGCAGTTCAGCCAGCAAACGGCCGGCGAGCTTCTCGGCGTCATTCGAAAAACGGCCTTCTGCCACACCGGAAATCCGGCGCAACCGCGTGCCCAGGCCGTGCTCGCGGTCGATGG
>CAMLLE010000233.1 GCA_946480555.1 uncultured Verrucomicrobia subdivision 3 bacterium | reverse complement strand
GAACCGTCGCCGCAGTTAATCCAGCCAACATTCGGCGACCAGAGATGCCCGCCGCAGCTGAACTCGCCGAACTTGAAGCCGTCGCCGGCGTTTGGCCGCTCAGGACGGAAATCGATCCAGCCGATGTTCGCGCCCCAGGCGTAGCGATTCGTGCCGTTGATGGTGGACGCGGCGTGGGCGATCGAGAGATGAACACTGCCGGCTGAGAGAGCCGCTACCAAGGCCGCGAGTTGGAGAAAGGTCTTCATGATGTTGAAGAAGTTTCAGGCCGGAAGACTACTTGGAGATGTTGGCAAAAGGGCTGGTCGAAGCTGCCGCAGTCCCGACCGGCCCCGTGTCATTGCCATTGGACGCCACCAAGTAGTTGTTCGCTCCGAAGCCTCTGACCCAATTCTTGGCGGTGACGTTGGCGAAGCCATCGATGCGGATGCCGTAGCCGGCGATGCCGACGTTGTCAGTCGTGACGTGGTTGTTAATGATCTGAGCCGAGGACGCGGTGACGTCAGTGTGTATGCCCGCGTATTCGGAGCTGTTGAGGGTGTTGTTCATGGAACAGATGTTGTTGATGATTACGGCGGCGTCGCCATAAACAAAGATTCCGCTCCGGGAATTTTCCGAAGCGGTGCAGTTTTCTACGTGGCCACCACAATGGAAGCCGTTTCCTGTATTTCGTGACGCCACACAGTCCTTGACGGTGCCAATGGAGGCGATGCCGGCGCCTTTGTTCTCGACGGCCACGCAATTCCGGATCAGCGAGGACGGTGAGTAGGTCAAGATGCCCGCTTTGACTCCTGCGTACAGGCTCCCGCAGCCGGTGACACAGATGTTTTCGATGAGAAGATTCTGCGATCCTGCGGTGCCATCGAGAATCCCGTTGTAGCCGCAGTTCTGAATGTTGCCGTTGCGGATGACGATGTTGGTTCGCGGTGCGCCAAATGAAATGCCCGCATTCCCGACGGACTGGCTGCCGATGATGGCAAAACCGTTCAAGTCGAGGGTGACGTTGTTGGTCCGTATGAAGATCGCCGTGCCGGAAGTCGCGAGCACGTTCGTGGTCAGGTAATACGATCCGGGGTTCGTAATGGCATAGTAAACACCGGCCGTTCCGGCGGCGCTCGCGATGACGCCGGGCTGGCCGGCCACAAGCGGAATGCGTGCTTCGACCTGATCCAGCGACTTCATCACCGGCGCGGGCGCACCGGCGGGCGGCGTGAGCGGGCCTTGGGCGAAGCTGGTTGACACGTGATGATTGATGCTGGAGAGCGCAGTGAGCGCCATGAACAGAGTGATGGTTTTGAGTTTCATGATTTGTTTTTGGATTGTTCGCGATTGCTGGTTCGTGGTTGCAGTGGTGTCGCGCGTTTCGTAACGGACATGGCGACTGAGGCTGTAATTAGAGATGCGGGTGCCTATCTGCGTTCGTCAGAGGCTGAGATTGATGAGCGGGTTCGTGGCGGTCGCCGCTTGAACGGCGGTTGCGACCGGGCAGACGCTGCTCGCATGGACAAGGTAATTGGTGGAATTGCCGCGCGCCGTGTTACGGATTACGGCCGATCCCGCTGCGGTCACCCGGATGCCGGTATCACAGTTCCGAACGGTGTTTCCCTCGATGCGCACGCCGGCGGTGGTGCAATAGATTCCGTATCCGGAACCGCTGAAAGTCGCGCTTTGCACCGTGCAGTTCACGATGCTGCTGTAGGCTTGAAAACCTGCTCCCGAGACGGTGTCCACAGTGCAGCTTTCGATCGATTGCCCGGATATTCCCGTGCCAAACGAACCGGAAATGGATTTGACCCTGCTGGAGCTGACCTTCTCTTTGGTGATAATGCCATACGCGCTCCACGTGCCGACGATGTTCTGTGCACGGGAGTTCTCCACTTGATCGCACAGGTAACCCCAAGTGCGTTTTCCAGAAATGTTCTCGACCAGGCAGCCGTCCGCCACGTCTGCGTAGATTCCAAAGATGTAGAGATCCGCGGACTCGTCAGCAGTGATCCCGTCCACCACGCATCCTTTCACCACAGGTGCGTCAATCCCATGAATCTCACCACCGCCGTTCGCCGGTCTGAAATTCTTGACCGTACAGGATTCAACCCGCCCAAAGCCCGCCCAGATGGCGGCGGTGATCGAATTGTTGTAGGAAGGACGGACGTTCGAAACGACGCAATCCTTGACGAGCCAGCCGTTGGTTCCAAAAGCGGCGATGCCCAAAGCAGTGTCGGTGGTGACCACGTTGCGGATGATTCCACCGCCAACGATGTAAATCGCGTCCCCGCCACAATTCGAAATCTGAAGACTTTCCACGTGCATGCTTCTCGAGTTGTAGAACTGAATTCCGCGGTTCCATCGGCGAATGATCCCGCCCCGGACTGTGAAGTTGGAGACGGAGCCACTTGAAAAGATGCCGTTTCCTGGGTTCGAATCGGCGCCTTCGAGCGTGAAGCCGTTCAAATCCAGAACCACTTGATTCGCTTCGATTCGAATGCCGCCTTTTCCGCTCACAGCAGAGACGGGGCCTGTCAGATAATATGATCCGGGCGCCGAGATGACGTGCATGGCATTGCTGCTGCCCGGCAGCGAGTTCACTGGCGTGCGCGCTTCGATTTGATCGAGCGACTTCATCACCGGGGCTGGCGCGCCTACGGGCGGCGTGAGCGAACCTTGGGCGACGCTGGTTGAAACTTGATTGTCGATAACGGAGAGCGCGGCAAGCGCCAGCATGGAAGTGATTGCCCTGAGATTCATGATGCGACTTCTATGATACGTGGTTTTCTTCCGATTCAATTCGGGGTGAGTTTTACCACGGTGCAGAATTGTGGAAATGCGACTTGAGTTGCCCTTAGAAATGCGCCGGGTCGAAAAATGGGGGACTTTGGTCGCCTGTCACAATCGTTCCGGCGTGACTCAGTTCAGAAGAATCTCAACCACGGATGAACACCGCGTCTTTGCGTTGAGGTTTTGTAGTTGAGGCCCAGGACGGCGTTACGGGTCAAAGACCTCGACGCAGTTCAGCCAAACGCTCATGTGTGAGACGCACCTGCCGGAGTTGCTCCATCCACTCGGCAAAGTGCGGTGTGTTCACGAGCTTGAAACCGTCGCGTTGCAATTCACCCAACGTTCGCTGCAAGGCATCGCAGGCCGCGGCGTGCATGTGAAAGCAATCCGCCAGCGCCCCAGCCGACAGCGCAGGGTCCAGGCTTTCGAGCAGGAACTCCGAAAGAAACTGCGGCTGGCAGGCCTGGTAAACCCGCGCTCCGAAATGGAACAGCTCGGCGGCGAGGAAACGGAACTGCTGCACCCCGCGCGATTCCCAGTGCCGGGCCAGTTTCATGCCGTCATCCACCGCGTCCGTGGCGGCGGCGATCCAGTCCGGCGATTGAACAGCGGTCGCATCGCGGCGAGCCAGCAGCGCCACCGCGCGACAAAGAACGTGCCGGGCCTTGAAGCCCGCCTCGGCAGCGACCAGGTGTTCCTCCTCCAAAGCTGCAATCAATGGCAGCGCCTGCCTCGCAGCAATCAGCGCGGCGTCAGCATCCGGCTCAGCAAAGGCAAGCAGCGCATTCCCACGGTTCATATACGCGCAAGCCAGCAGCACCGCTCGATCGGCAACCTGATTGAAATTCCCGTCGTTCAAAACGCCGATGCATCGATCGAAGCAGCGGAGCGCTTCCGCCCGCGACAATTCCGTGCTTTGAGCCTGAAAAGCGAGACCGCGATTCAGCCACGCCACGGCCAGGCGCTGCCGATACAATGGATTCTCATCCAACGGCAGTGCGTTCAAGTGCCGCACGCCTTCGTCAAACGACCGCACTGCGTCGTTCAGTTCCGCCGTTGAGCCAAGCCTCGTCAGCGCATCGCCGCGATTGAGCCAGCCAGCGGCGAGGCCATAACGCAGTCCGGGATATTGTTCCAGCGGCAGTGAATCACGGATCGAGATGGCGCGGTCGAAACAATCGATCGCAGCTTTCAAATCGCTGGGAGAGTCTTGATTTAACAGCGCGATTCCGCGGCGGGTCCAGACGTTTGCCAGTTCATCGCAGGCGCGAATTTCAGATTCAGAATAACCAGACGCGGAGGCCACAGCTCAGGAAGTTGCGGGAACCGTGCCGTTCTTTCGCGAACCTCTCCAGTTCGCGAAGCGCCGGATCGCCAGCGCAAAGCCGGTCCAGACCAGCACCAATCCGCCGAAGGATGCGAGACCAGCCACGGCCTGGCCTGCAGGCCCGAGCGCTTCGCCCGTGTGCAGATAACGCGTCCAGGATCGCACCTGCCGGCCGAGGGTGTTGCTCGCGAAGGTTTCCTTCTTCAACACCGCTCCCGTGAACGGATCGAGCGAAAGCGTGGTGGACGCAAACAATGGCCACGCGCCGCGTTCCTTGACGGTGACGGAAACTGCCTGCGGCCCGCGGGGCGCGGCATCCGTTTCCGCATTGGCGCCAGCGCGGCCGCCGCGTCCGCCGGTGGAAAGCCGAAACGAAATTTCCTTCCACTGCGGCACTTCCTTTTGGGCGGCGGCCAGCAAATCTTGCATCGGCAAACGCTTTGCGCCGGGTTCAGGTTCCGGCACACGAACCTCGCTTCCCGTGGTTGGCCCGGCATTTGGCGGCGGCGGAGTCGTCCCGGTCAGTTTGTAAATCACGTCGCCAGCCCACCGATACGAAATGGGCATCGCGGTCGCAGTAAGCACGATGAGAACGGGCGCGGACCAAAGGCCGATGGCGTTGTGCCAGTTCCAATCGCGCGCCTTGCCCTTGAGGCGGAAGTTCATCGCGGCGATCGCGCGAAAGGCGTCGCGCGTCCATTTGCGCGGCCACCAGAGGTAAAGGCCGGTGAGGGCAAGCACGAGGAAAGCAACATTGCAGGCGCCGGTGATGGCTTTGCCGATGGCGCGATTGTCTTCGTTCGTTCCCAGGAACCGGTGCCAGGCGATCATCGTGCGCATGAACTCGCGCGTGCCTTGGGCGGAAGGTTCCCGAACTTCCGCGGTGTAAGGATTCACGTAGAAGGAATTGGTCCGGCCGAAACTGATCAGGACTGCGGCGGTGGAATCGGGTTTCAGCGTGATGCCGGAAGGACGCTGACCAGGATGCTTTTCGCGGACTGCGGCGAGCAACTCATCGAGCGGCTTGGGCTCCGAGGAAACCGCGGCCGGAGCAACGCGCGATTCCTTCTCCACCCAGTTGATGATCTCCTTTTCAAACGCGAGCGTCACGCCGGTGAAGCACATCACGGCGATCACGACGCCGGCGAGCACGCCAGCGAGCAGGTGAAACCAGAAGAGAATTTTGCGGAAGGTCATAACGGTTCAGTTGCGAAACAGGAGCGCCAGCCGTCCCGGCTGCACCGTTCGGCGTCTCGCTGAACAGTTAAGCGGCGCGCCCGTGCCCGCTGCACAGGATTCCAGCACGAAGAAAAAAGTTTTCGGCGGGACGTCGGAAACGGCAGGCGAGACGCCCGCACTCCCCATTTCGAAGTTCACATTTCTGCCCATTGGCGCAGCAGGTTGTGATAGACGCCGGTGATTTGAACCACGCCCGGATGCGAGGGAACATCCGCGCCGAGCCGTTGCAGGCCCACATCCAGATCGAACAGCAGCGCGCGCCGCCCATCGTCGCGGATCATGCTTTGAAGCCAGAAGAACGAACAAAGCCGCGTGCCGCGCGTGACGGGTGTGACGTGGTGCAAGCTGGTGGACGGATACAGAATCATGTGTCC
>CAMLLE010000232.1 GCA_946480555.1 uncultured Verrucomicrobia subdivision 3 bacterium | reverse complement strand
GGACCGTTCTCGCCGGCCGTCAAGCTGGTTTCCGATCTCAACCACGTCCAGTTGCTGGCGCAGATCGGCCTCGTATTCCTGATGTTCGCAGTCGGGCTCGGCCTGAGTCTGGCGCGCCTTCAACGGATCGGCTTCTCCGTCGTAATCGCAGTCCTGATCAGCGCGTTGCTGCTCTTCAACCTGTGCCGGCTCTTCGGCACAGCCATGGGGTGGAACCATTTCCAAACCTTCTTCCTCGCCGGAACCCTCATGATTTCAAGTTCCGCGATCATCATCAAAGTCCTGGACAGCTTGAACCTCGCCCACCAAAGGGCCGGCCAGCTGGCCCTGGGAGTGACGGTGTTGGAAGACATTGTGGCGGTCGTGATGCTCACGCTGTTTCTTTCATTGATCAAAGTCGGCGGCGGCCAGGAGACTTCGGTGTGGAGCACGTTGGGATCGTTGGCGGTCTTCGTCGCGTTCCTTGTCGTCATCGCCATGCTGCTGCTGCCACGCCTGCTGCAAGCGCTGAATCGCGAGGCGAATCCCGAACTCCGGATCCTGGCCGTGACCGGGCTCCTCCTGCTCGCGGCAGTCTGGGCCGTGCAACGTGGATACTCGGTGGCGCTGGGAGCGTTTGTGCTGGGCGTGGTCGTGGCGGGAACGCGCCACAAGGACGAGGTCGAAAAATCGTTCGAAGCCTTGCATCACATCTTCGGCGCCGTGTTCTTCGTATCCGTCGGAATGATGTTCGACTTCCGCTTGCTGGCGGACGTCTGGGGGATGGTGTTGTTGATGACGGTGGCAACGCTTGTGGCTCGGCCGATCGCATGCGCCATCGGATTGGTCGCCGCCGGTCACACACCGCGGAATGGCCTGAAGGCGGGCCTCGCGCTCACCCCGATCGGGGAATTTGCGTTCGTCATGATCCAGGTCGGCAAATCCGCAAACGCCCTGCCCGAGACGTTCTACGCGCTGGCCATCGGGGTCTCGCTGACCACCGCGGCAATCGGCCCATTGTTGACACGACGATCAGAAGCGATCTGCACGTGGGTTGAAAGGCATGAACCCAAACCCTGGCGCGACCTGGTCCGGCTTTACCAAGGGATGCTCGCCCGGCTGCACGGTCGCACGCATCGAAGCTTGCTCTGGAAACTGACCAGCCGGAAAGCCGTGCAACTGGCATTTCATGTATTGTTCATTTCGGCGCTGATTCTTTTCTTCCAACCGCTGCTGGGAACGGTGCTCGACAAGTTTGGCGATCACCTGCTCTTCGACCATGGAACGACCGTGTTGTTCTGGGCAGCGTTCAGCCTGGTGCTGATCGGGCCATGCATCGTGATCTGGCGCGACATGGAGGCGATCGCGTTCATACTTGCCGATGGAGCGGTGGGACGCCGGGGGGAGCGCGGGCGGATGCATTCGTTGCTGCAAACGATCCTCCGCGGCGTAGGCGCCGTCGCGTTGCTCGCGTGGTTTCTGCTGCTGGTGCCGGCGGGATCGTGGTTGATCTGGATTCTGGCGGCGGTCGGCGCGGGCGTCGTTTTGCTCCTGCCCGTGCTGCGGCAACGCATGGTGCGGTTGCACAGCTCGCTTGAGCTGGATTTCCGCGAGCGCATGCGGGCTGCATCCACTCTCGGCGCCACCTCCGGCCTGCCGGTTTCCGTTCTGGAACGCCCGCAAGAATGGGAGCTGCAAATCGATGAAATCATGCTGCCCTCGCCGACCGATCACGCCGGAAGAAGCATCGCTGAACTGGCCGTTCGGAAACGATTTGGCTGTTCGATCATGGCGATCGATCGCCAGGGATTCCTCATTGCGAATCCCGGGGCTGGCGAGCGGCTGTTCGCGGGAGACAAACTGCTGTTGCTGGGTGCAGCTGAAACCCTGGCTCAAGCCGAGCAGTTCCTTCGCGGAACCGCGGGAGGCAACGGCTCCAGTGCATTCGAGGAAATGACCATGGATTCCCTGGATGTGTCCGCGGAAACGGCGCTCGCCCGATCGACTCTGGAAGAATTGAATCTCGTGTCAAGGTTCGGCGTGCAAATCTGCGGCATTCAGCGCAACGGCACACGCATTCTCGTGCCGGCCTCGTCCGAACGTCTCATGCCAGCGGACCGGTTGCTCGTTCTCGGAACCGTTCCAAACATTCAGCGCCTCCGGGAACACATCTGGCCGGCTTGAGCAAACGCCGCCCGTCGCATCGCACCGCTATTCCAACACAAACAGCGCCACTCCTTGTCGCGGCAACCGGAGCCTTACCGCTGCCTTGCCATTTTCAACACGGATGCTTTCCCGGTCGCCGAGTTGTGCGAGTTTGCCCGCTTTGACCATTGCATTGTATTGCTGCTCGTTCGGCGCCGTGGGCGAGCCAAACGATTTCCAAAGCGTGTACGGATTCGTGTGCTGATGGTCGATGCGGAACTGCGTCAGTCGCTTCTCGCCATTCGCAGTGGCCAGATTCTCGAGCGTGAACTCAATCGCCGCGTCAGGTCCCGGCAGATCGTCGTCGTGATAATGCCAAACAAGGATCGCTGTTTTGCCGCCATCCACAGCCGCGAGTGCAGAAACGTCCGGCTGATTGCGAACGCCGTTTCGCATCATGTCGTCCAGCGTGACCGCCGACGAACTGTTGACCTCCACGCGCTGCCCGCTCATCCGGCTGAACATGCGAAAGACGTTTAACACCGGAAGATCGATGCCATTGCTCGCCAGCACGCGCTGTCCCGCGAAGTAAGGCTGGTCTTCAAATTCAAACGCCCACGTCAGTGCGCCTTCCAAATTCACGCCGTGGCGGTCCATCAACTCATACTTCCGCGCGAAGCTCGCCGCCGTGTAGCTGGAATACATCGTCGTATTCCGATAGCCGAGGTGCGGCCCCTGGCACGCGGCGCAGCCGTCCGGATCGGATTCGCCAATGACGATCGGCTTGTCCTTCAATTCAGCAACTTTCGCGATCATTCCGAAGCCGCGGTTGATCTCCGCCAGATGTGGCGCGATGCCCAACCGCACATGGCCATCCACAAAACGCGGCGCGCCCTTGGCGTGGAACGCGAGAAAGTCTGTTGGAGTTCCAATTTTCCCCGTGACGTAGTTCGTGCCCTTCACCACGTGCGTCAGGAAATCTTCCATGAACTTGCCGCCCGCACCCGCCACATCCGGTCCCCCGACTCGTGCCGTCGGAAACGCCCGGCGAACGGCATCGATGGCATAGTCATGCAACTTGTAGAATTCCTGCGGCGTGCCCTTCCAATAGGCGCGGCCGTTCGGCTCATTCCAAACTTCCCAATACCACGTTTCCACTTCCTCCTTGCCGTAACGCTCGATGCAATGCTTCACCCACTGGAAAACCACCTCTGCCCATTTCTCGTAATCCTTCGGTGGATACGACCAGCCCGTGCCAATCCGATCGTAGGGCAGTCCCGGACGCCACTCGTGCTGGTAAGGCTCTGGCTTGATGGACAACGCCTGCGGCATGAAACCGATCTGCGCGTAAGGCCGCACACCGCGCGCGAGATACGTGTCGAAGATCAAATCCAGCACGCTCCAGTCGTAAACCGGATTGCCGCTGGCATCCTCGGTGTAAGCATTGGAACTGCCCCACTTCAATCCGGGCGTCTTGTCGCCGGAACTCAGGAGATTGTGGGCACGGAAATAAACTTCCTTGGGCCGCAGGTCGCCCAGTTCTTTGATCAGCTTCCGACCATCCTTCATGTAGGCGTAGTTCGGTTCATCCGCACCAAAGAAACGCCAGATGGGTTTCATCGGCCCGACAACCTTCGCCGCATTGACACGGATCGTGACGGGCAGCGGCTCGGTGGACGGTGGAGTTGTGGGCGCGTTCGTGTGATCGGCCGCGGGCAAGTTGAGCGCAGTCAAAGTGAGCAGCGCCGCGATCAGGAAATGTCGTTTCATAGTTGTAGTTGGATTCACCGACCCATTCCGAGAAGCGGCCAGGGCCGCTCGATTTTATGCAAACAGCGGTTACTCTACCCTGCCACTTGAACTCATGCCTTCGTCCAGGCGCCATCCACAAGACGCCACATCGCGCCGTTTGGATTCGCATCTTTCAGCGCATCGGGCAACCGCTGTGAACGCACGTTGTCGTAACACGCCAGCATCCCGAAGCGTCGCATCGAAGCCGGAATTCCCACCGCCGTGAATCCAGGATGCCCTGTCGCGGGGAACGGACCGCCATGATTCATCGCCGGGCTCACCGCCACGCCGGTCGGCATCTTGTCGTTCAACAGGCGTCCGACCCGGCGTCGCAGCTGCGGCGCAAGCTGACTGTAAATCGTGTCGTCGCTGCCCTGCGTGTCGGAGTAAACACACCCGGTGAGATTCCCTTCCAGGTGCTCGATGATCGCCGCCATCTCCGCCACGTCCTTTGCGAAGACGAACAGCGATGCGTTGCCGAAGGCCTCGGTTTGCAGTGCTTCCGGCGCCTTCAAAAACTCCGCGCCACTGACACGCAAAAGCGTATTCGCGAACCGATGCCCCGGCGAGGCTGGCTTGCCGCCGGTGACCAGCTCTGCGCCGGCTTCTTGAAGCGTCTTCACGCTCGCAGCGAGTGAACGCAGCACTCCGAACGACAGCAACGGCGCGACTGGCGCCGCTTCAAAGCGCGCCTTCACATCCGCCAGCAACCGCTCGGAAGCTTCGCCTGCGAGCACGATGACGAAACTGGGATTGGTGCAGAACTGGCCCGTGCCCATGAGGCAGCTGCCGGTGAATTCCTCGGCAATCTTCGCGCCGCGTTCGGCCAGCGCTCCCGGCAGAATCAGCACCGGATTCACGCTCGACAATTCGGCATACATCGGTTTGCCCACGCGATCGGCAATCGCCTTGAGCTTCAATCCTGCGCCGCGGCTGCCGGTGTAGGCGATTGCGCCGAGACGCGGATCGCCCGCGAGCTTCTCGCCGTCTTCGTGGCTGGTGCGATAGAGCAATTGAACCGTTGCCCGTGGCAGGCTGGTTTCGGCCAGCGCGTGAAACGCCTCTTCCGCGAGCAGCAAGGACGTTCCAGGATGGGAGGTGTTCGCCTTTGCGATGACCGGATTCCCGGAGGCAATAGCAGCTGCGAAATCGCCGCCGGCAACGCTGTTGAACGCAAAGGGAAAATTGTTGGGACCGAAAACCGCAACGGTCCCGATCGGTTCCAGGACGGAACGTATGTTCAACTTGGTGTCGATGGTCGGCATGGCCCAGGAACCTTCCAACGCTGCGGCCGCGGCCTGACGCAATTGGCCTGTCGTGCGCGGCAATTCGACATCCTTCAATCGCGGCGTTTTGGGCAGGCCGGTTTCGGCATGCGCCATTTCAACGAGATCATTCGCGCGCGCTTCGATGCGTTCTGCGAAGCGATTCAGGAACTTCGCGATCTCGGCCGGTGCGGCCTGACGCAGTTGAGGAGCTGCGGCAGCAGCGGCCCGCAGGGCTTGATCGCAATCCGTCCAACTGCTGACAGGAAACATGTCGGGCAGTTTTTCGCCCGTGGCAGGATTCTCGGATTGGAACGTTCCGGCCGCATTGGCGGCGCGCCATTGTCCATCGATCAAAACTGGTTTCAGTGACATGGGGAGAATTTAATCAAAGCCGCCGCGCGAGCACATCATTTGAATGCACTTTGGGATATTCATCCACCGCAGATTTGCCCGGCCCGCGCGGCAACGCAGCGCCAGAGACGATGCTGCCGAAATCGTGAGCGCAACGCTTCCGCGCTTTCAGCGCAGGGTTGCCCCGGCGAG
>CAMLLE010000231.1 GCA_946480555.1 uncultured Verrucomicrobia subdivision 3 bacterium | reverse complement strand
GAGTTCGCGATTCTTTCGCTCCGCACCAACGGCACGGGCGAACAGATTCGCTGGACGGTCGCCAATCCGCCGGTCGGCAGCTGCGTGCACTACACGGTTGGCGACGCCTCGCATGAGCTGAAGCTCGACAACACCTGCAATGGTTCCACCGACCAGACCATCGTCGGCGTCGTGACGCCGATCACCGAACTGCCTCCGCAACTGCTGCTCGTTCGCCAGTTGCCGGAAATCGAATCGGTGCGTCCGAAGCCGAGTTGCTTCGGCGCCGCGGCGTGGAATTACGGGACCGTTCTTGGCGTGCTGTTTTCCAAGCCGATGTTGCAGACGAACGTCAACATTCCATCGGCTTACATGCTGGAGAACGGTAACGCCGCGCAGCACGTTCGCATTCAACCGGGCGGCCGCGTCGCAATCCTGAACCTGCGCCAGGGCACCGGCGCGGTGCGTCCGCGCACGATGACCGTCAACGGCGTGGCCGATCCGCGCGGCAACCTGATGGTCAGCAACTCGCTTCCGATCAGCAATCTGATCACCGAAGGCGTCGCCGTGAACGGCCGTGTGCTGCGCGCCGATGGCAGCCCTGCCGCGAACATCCCGGTCACACTCACGATGAACGATCTCTACAAGGATCCGTTCGATCGTTGCGACCAGGACACGTCGAGCATTTCGCAGGTGTTCACCGACGAGGAAGGACGCTTCACGTTCGACTTCGTGCTGGCGGGCGTGCCTTACACGATTTCCGCCACCGACATGGGCGGGCTGAGCGCCGAGGCCATCGATCTGCTCCTAAAATCGTATCGCGGCAGCTACTTCGATCGTGACCGGCTTCTGCTGCAGGCGGCGCAGTCCAACATTGTCGCGACGCTGGGCGTGACGAACTTGACCCAGGCGGTCGCGCTGGCGGAAGGGCTGGATCGCGCGATCTGGACGGATCGCATCGAGTATCGCGACGGCATGCAGGGACAGGAGATCGCGGTGGCGCTGCGATTCCGTGGACGTGGAACGGTGACGGGTCGCGTCATTGCCGCGGATGGAATTTCGCCCGCAGCCAATGCGGCAGTGAACTTGTTCCCGGACCGCAATTCGCGCGAACTCGGGCGCGGCGTGTTTGCCGATGCGAACGGGCGGTTTCAATTCAACGGAGTTCCGCTCGGCCAGTTCTCGGTTCAGGTCAAGACCGGCCTCGGCCAGTTCCGCACCATCGCGGGCGTGCTGACGCAGGTGGGCGAAGTCGCCGATCTCGTGATTCAGCTCACCGCGCCGACGCAGGAAGAAATTGTCCGCACAACGATTCGCGGCGTGGTCACGGAAGCGGACAACGTCACGAAGCATCAGAACGCACAGGTGTTTGTGCGCGGCATTCATGGCGTGGTCGGCATCACCACCAGCGACGCCGATGGTTACTGGCAGTTGGGCGACATCCCGGTGGGGCAGTATCAGGTGATCGCCATTTCCGAAGACGGCCGGCGTAAAGGAGAGCGCAGCGGTGTTACTCTCGCGGCGAATGGGCAGAACTACGTTTCGGTGGCGCTCGAAGGAACTTCAGTCGTCGTTGGACGCGTGGAGAACAGTGCTGGTGTTCCGGTCGCGCAAGCGCTGGTTGCTGGCGGCAGCGCGATTGTGCGCACCGATGCGAATGGCTTGTTCACGCTGACCGGCGTTCCCGTTGGCCAGCGAAAGATCAGCGCGGGTCTCGAAGGTCATCTCGCGCCGCAAGGTTTCCCGCGACTCGGCAGTTCCACGCTGGAGGTGCTGCCGGGCGTGACGAATTTCATCGTGGTGCGATTGCGTCCGGCGGGCGTGATCGCTGGTCAGGTGCGCGACGCGAAGGGAAATGCCATCACCGGCATCAACGTCGCCATTCCTGTTGAGAAAGGCTTCCTTTGGACCAAGGTCAACGACAGCGGCTTCTTCAAGTTCATCAACATCGCGCCCGGCGAATACACCGTCAGCGCGCCCGCACCGCCCGTGACCAAGCCCGTCGATGAATTGATCGAAGATCTGGAGAACGCGTCCGAGGACGAAATCATGGCGGCGGTCAGCGACGCCTTCGCGCTCTATGCGGGCGTGACGCCGACGTACACCAACGTCAATCCCGGCACGTGGGGATACACCAAGACGCGCGTATTGGCAGACGGCGACACCGGCACGGCGGATATCCGCTACTTCCCGGTGGGTTCCGTGAGCGGCATTGTCCTGAACGATCAATCGGTTCCGATCGGCGCGCGCGTGCGCTTGACCGGTTTGGGCCGTGCCGAGAACGGCGCGCCGACGATGACGATCATTGGCGACAAGGACAGCGATGCCGCGACGGGCGAGTTTTCATTCCCCGGCCGGTTGATGGTGGGTGATTGGGGCATTCAGGTGGCGTCGCCATTTTACACCGTGGTGTTGTCGGAAAGCGGTCGCACGACTGATCTGCAACCGAACGTCACGAATCTCGTAATGCAATTCCCGCCCCGCCGAGACACGCACGGCCGGCTGGCGGGACGCGTGGTTTATCCCGACGGCACCGTGGCGGGCGCTGGCGTTGAAGTGACGACTTCGTTTGGCCCGGGCATCGTGAACACGACGGATACGAACGGATTCTTCGACAATCAAATGCAGATTCCCGCCGGTTACTACAGCGTGACCGCGGTCGATCCGCTCACCGGTTACCGCGGCAAAGTGCAAGCTTACGTCACGGCGGGCATGACGAACTTTGTGGAAGTGCCGTTGCTGGGATTGGGCGATTTGAAATTGACGGTGCTCCAAGCGAATGGCCAGCCGGCGGCGGGCGCGTTTGTGAATCTGGATGGCGGCGTGTTCCGCGAAATCCGCGATGGCCAGACCGCGAGCAACGGCGTTTACGAAACCGGCAACTTGATCCCGGGTTCGTATCAGCTGCTCGTGCGTTACACGACCGCGAGTGTCACGTTGGAAAAGCGCATCGGCATGACCGTGACGAATGGCCAGCTCGCCAGTGCGACGCTGACGCTCGGTGGCGTCGGCAGCGTGCGCGGCACGTTCCGGCATCTTTCAGACGGCTCGCCGATCTCCGGTGCGCGTGTCGCAATTGGCAGCGTGGCGAACGTTCCGACCGACGCGAACGGAAATTATCTCGCGACCGGCGTTCCGCTCGGCACGTATCGCATCGTCGCGATGGACCCGGTCACGGGACGTTCGGCGGCGGGTTCGGTGTCGCTCAGCTACGTGGATCAACAGGCGGTGGTGAATCTGACCGAACAGCCGCTCGGCGAAATTCGCGGCCAGGTTTTCGAAAGCGGCAATGCCCAGCCGCTGGTGGGCGTGGAAGTGCAATTGCAGCCGCGCGACGGCCTTTCTCTCTTCCGCAGCGTGACGACCGGACCGGACGGCGGGTTCGTGTTCCCCGGCGTGACGCCGGGCAGCTATGGCTTGTCGGCTTCGGTGTTGAATCCCAGCCGCGGCGCTTATCAGATCGTCAACATGCCCGACAACGCGCCGTCGCTGACGGTGAATCTCACGTTGCCCGCGAAGGAGCCGAAAGGGCAGCTGCTCGTCCGCGTGGTCAGGCCCGATGGCGTGACGCCCGCGACAAATGTTCGAGTCAGCGCTGCCGCGTTCGGAGGCGGAATAAAGGACGCGGATCTGAACGGCGAAGCCTTCTTCGACGATCTCAAGATTGGCGGTGTCTCAATCCGAGCGTCGGCATTGAACCCCGCGGAGACGTTCAACGTCGGCTTAACGAACATCACGCTCACGAGCAGCACCCCGAGCAACGCGGTCACCGTTCGCTTGAACGGCGTCGGCGCGGCGGCGGGCCAGGTCTTCAACAGCACGGGGCTCGTGCCGGTTCCGTTTGCGACGCTCAAGGTGGAGTTTCTCAGCGATCCGTTTCAGCGGCAGGTCCGCGGCAATCTCGTTTCCGATGCGGAAGGCAAGTTCGTCATTCCGAACATCCCGGTCGGCAACTTCCGCCTGATCGCCGAAAGCCAGTCGCTCTCGGCGACCACGAACGGAACGATCGCCGCGCACGACACCACGAACAGCTTTCGCCTGACGCTCGCACCCAGCGGCGTGGTGATGGGCCGCATCGTGCGCGCCGATGGGTCGGCTTCCGTGCCGACGAATCTCGTCATCCTCAAGTTCAATTCGCAAAGCAGCGCGGCGGGCGTATCGATCGTCTCGACCGATCTTGACGGCCGATTCGGTTTCACGAATGTGCCGATGGGCCAGTTCACGCTGGAAGCCAGCGCGCTGAAGTTCAACGGGCTGATCAAGGAATTCGGCAGCCTCGCCACGAACGGCCAGATCGTCGATCTCGGCGACCTGCGGCTCGACGAAGATTATCCGACCATCACGAACCTGAATCCGGTCGCAACCGCGGTGGGCGTTTCGATCAACAGCTCCGTTGAAATCACGTTCCAGGAAGCGCTGCTGGCTTCGAGCGTGAATGGAAATACGAACGGCATTTACCTCCGCGGACCGACGAACATCGTGCGCGCCACGGTTTCGCTCCAGCCGCATCCCGACGACGGCAAGCCGCGCGTGATCCGCCTCACGCCATCGCAGCCGTTGCGCAGCCTCACGACTTACGAGCTGGCTATCATCAGTGGCGAACGCCGCGATGCGCTGGGCAAGCTGATCGCAACCGGCCCGAGCGATCTCGTGGGCCGTAACACGCCGGCGTTGTTCGTCAGCACGTTCACGACGCGCGATGACGATCCGCCGCTGCTCGTCTCGATCTTCCCGACGAACGGCGCGGTGCAGGTCGATCCGCTCGCTGCCATGCGCGTGACCTTCAACGAGCCGCTGAAGAACACCGGAATCCATTTCGCGCTCAGCGACGTCAATGGCAACGTGCCCGGCACAGCAAATCTCAGCGCCGACGGCAAGATTCTGGCCTTCGTGCCCGCGTCGCCGCTGGTGCCGAACCGCACCTACACGATGGTCATCAGCAATCTGTTCGACCTCGCGGACAATCGCTTCGCCGCGGAACCGCTGACGGCGACGTTCTCCACGCTCGATACGCATGGGCCGGCGATTGCGACGTTGAAGTTGAACGGCTCGCCCGTCGCGGGTGCAACGGTGCCGGTCGAAGCCATCCTGGCGCAGCCGGAAACGGAAGCGACGGTGCGCTTCTTCAAGGAACTGGAACCGATCTCATTCGCGGCCGGTTCGCCCTACATCGGCTCGGTGCAACTGCCGACGAACGGCGTGGTGCGCCTGCAGGCGATTGCCACCGATCAGTTCGGCAACGACGGCGAAGTGCGCCAGATCGAAGTGGAAGTGGTGCCGAACCTCGCGCCGACCGTGTCGCTCGTGCGCTTGAATCCAACCAACGGTCCTGTGGCGACGAGCCAGGAACTCAGCTTTGCGTTGAGCGCGACGGACGATAATCAGGTCACAAACATCACGCTCGTTGGCGTCGGCGCGATTCAGACCATCCGCCACTTCAGCAGCGGCGCGACGACCAATCTGACCTTCACGATTCCGGCGACCAACGTCGCAGGCGCACCGCTTCAGTTCTTCGCGCAAGCGACGGATTCGTCCGGCGAGAAGTCGGCCGAAGTGATGCTCGATTATTCCGTCACGGACGGCACGAGGCCGGGCTTCAGCATTGTGAGCCCGGCGGCCGGTGCGATCGTGAATCCGTTGCAGCCGCTGAACCTCGTGCTCGGATTGCGCGACAACAGCACGAACGCGAAGGTGAAAATCCAACTGAGCGGCATCGTGAGTTTGACCTTCGAAACGAACGTCGTTCTCGCCGCGAACGTCAC
>CAMLLE010000230.1 GCA_946480555.1 uncultured Verrucomicrobia subdivision 3 bacterium | reverse complement strand
TGGCGCTGCTCACCGGGATGCTCGAGCTGTATCTGGCCCCGCTGCGTCTCGGCGTTCAGCATCGCAATACAGACCACCTGCGCGGTGAAGGGCCAGAGGTTGAACTGCTGGAGAAGCTCGGCGCGCCGGACGCCGCGGGCGGTTTCATCGGCGATTTTTTCCGCATCGCGAAACAGGTATTCCTGCTGGGTTTCGTCGAAGGTTTCGAGCGGGAGGGCGGACGTTTCGATATCGAAGACCAATTTGGCCATGAGTGGAGGAGGGAAGCACCAGGATGGAAACCTCGGCCGAGCCAGGGTTTTCCATCCTGGAATTACGGAGGTTCTACTTCTTCTTTTTGACGGCTTTCTTTTTAGCTTTTTTCTTTGCTGCCACTAGTCTCACCTCCGATCCGGTTTTTCAGGGTTGGGCGGTTGATCATGTGAAAGCGCCAAAACAAAATTGATTCTCGCTGTTTGTAGGTGAAAAGCGCGTGAGCATGCAAACTTTTTCTTCACAACTTTGTTGCGCGGCTGAAATGCAATTGAGTCGAAGCGCTGATCCGCACTCGTCTGCGGATGATTTTCATCAATAGGAACGCGCGCGCATCGCGAAGCAACCGGAGCGGTTTCGAAACAACTCCGTCCGCCCTTCAGCGAACCGAAACTTGCGCAAAAGAATTCTTCGCGGCGTTCGTGTGAGGCAGGATTCTCAATCAATGAAATCATCAACGGAGCTGAGTTGAGCTCAGCAGTTCAAACGCGTTCTGGTCTGTGCCGTTTTCATCGCGTAATCTGCCACTCGTGCAGAACGTCGTGTTCCAGGCTCTCGCAGAAGCGGCGCGCAGTGGCGAAGCGGTTGCGCTCGGCATCATCACCGGTGTCAAAGGTTCCAGTCCGCAAAAGGTTGGAGCGAAGGCGCTGTTCTATTCCGACGGACGAATCAAGGGCACGCTCGGCGGCGGTTGTCTCGAAGCAGAAATTCAGCATCGCGCAATCGCCACGCTCAAGTCCGGCCAGCCCGAAACGTTCGATCTCTTATTAGATCACGATTTCGGCTGGGACGACGGTCTGATCTGCGGCGGCAAAGTCTTCGGAGTTATTCTGCCGAATGCGCAGGAGGCTGGAGCCGAATTCTGGGACGAACTTCTCGCGCGGCGAACCACACAGACATGGGAAATAGCGGAAAACTTTTCGATTCAGCTCGCGACCACCGCTTCCGCTGCGGCGCCGCTGTATCGCGAAACCGTAACGCCGCCCTGCGCGCTTTGGATTGCCGGCGCCGGTCACATTGCCCAGGCCGTCGCGCCGCTTGCGGCTCAGTTGGATTTCGCGGTTACGGTGTTCGATGACCGCCCTGCCCTCGCGAACTCAGACTATTTCCCTGGCGACATCACCGTGCGGACCGGGCTTTGGGAAGATCTGTGCGCGGCTAAAATCCCGAACGTTCCCTCCTTCGCGCTGATCGTGACGCGTGGCCATCGGCACGACGCACTGGTGCTGCGGGATTGGATTCATCAGCCGTTTCGGTTCATCGGCATGATCGGCAGCGCGCGCAAGGCGCGGACAATCTTCGATCACTTCCGCGAGGAAGGAATCGCAACGGAGGCAGAACTGGCGCGCGTGGCGTGTCCGGTGGGGATTCGGATCGGTTCCCAAAGCGTGCCGGAGATTGCCGTCAGCATCATGGCGCAGTTCATTCAGAAACGCGCGGAGCTGGTCCTCCCCGAATCCAACTGATTCTTCAGACGGCTGAATTTCAAATGCTACCCGGCGGTCGCGCGGCCGGTTTCACCGTTTGAAGACCTGAACGCAGTCGCATCCTTCAAGGTTGCCAATTCACGTTTGAGACCCGCGATTTCCGCCTGGGCGCGGATGAGCTCGTCATTGACCGACAGATTGGTCTGACGAGCCTGTGCCAGTTCCTTTGCATGACGGCGCAATTCCAGTTGCGTCATGACGTGGCGTGCGAGAACTCGCAAGGCCTGCTGCTGTTCGGGACGCAGGTCGCGCGGAACTTTATCAATGACGCACAAGGTTCCAAGGGCATGGCCGTCCGGTGTCACCAAAGGTGCGCCGGCATAAAAACGAATTTTGGGTTCGGAAATAACCAGCGGATTCTCGCAGAACCGGCGGTCGCGCGTGGCGTCCGGGATGATGAAAAGGTCTTCCTGTTGAATCGCCAGCGCGCAGAAGGAAAGATCGCGCGAGGTTTCACTCACGCTGAGGCCGACACGTGATTTGAACCACTGCCGGTCTTCATCCACGAGCGAGATCAACGCAATCGGCGCTTCGCAAATCCGAGCGGCCAGTTCGGTGAGATCGTCGAACACCTCTTCTGGCACGGTGTCGAGGACATCATATTGCCAGAGAACCTTCAGCCGTTTGGCTTCCGTGGCAGAGAGGGACGCCTTCATGGTTGTTTGCGGCCGCACCAACTGCGGTCAGATGCCGCGCTTGTTAATGATCCGGTTCTTTTCGCCAAGCACAATGACGCGTGGCTTCCACTTCGCCGCCTTCTTCTTCGGGACCGTGGTGAAGCTCATGATCGTGAGGGAATCGCCCTTCTTGCCCATGTGCGCGGCGGCGCCGTTCAGAATGATGGCGCCCGAACCGGGATCGCCCGGAATGGCGTAGGTCTCGAAGCGGTTCCCGTTTTCCATGTTGCTGCACAGAATGCGTTCGTAGGGAACCATGCCAACCTGATCCATCAATTCGGAATCAATGGTCAGACTGCCCTCGTAGCGGACGTTTCCGCCCGTGACGGTGGCGCGATGTATTTTCGATTTCAGCAGATTGAATTGCATTTCACTCACAGCGGGCGCATCTGCGCCGAGCCAACATCGTCCCGGCTGGCGAATTTTCAACGCGCGAACAGACCGGAAGCGGAGCCCAATATAGAGGTTGAACTGCCTGATTCAATCTCCGTTTCCGAGCCATCCCAACCTGATCGAACCAGAAGCTCGAAGCCCGAGGCCGGGTTTGAAGAAGATGACCAGAACCGGTTCCGCCTTCGTCTGCGCAATGGATTTCCTCCGCAGAGCGATTACTGTTTGCGCCGATGACTCTTCCTGAATCCGTAGCCTGGATCGCCGCTGGCCTGATCGCGCTCCGGCTGGCAGCTGAACTCTGGCTTTCGTGGCTGAATCGGGCCCACGTTCGAAAGCATGCGAACGCGGTGCCAGAGGCGTTCCGCGGTTTTGTCGATGAAACGACGTACGGCAAGTCCGTCGAATACACGCTCGCGCGCAGCCGCTTCGGCCAATGGGAAAATCTTTATGGCACCGCAGTGCTCGTGCTCG
Organism: uncultured Verrucomicrobia subdivision 3 bacterium; assembly: GCA_946480555.1. The sequence goes on along the minus strand of CAMLLE010000230.1, from coordinate 2,474 downwards.
TGTTGTTCAGCGGCGCACTGCCGTTCATTTTTCAACGAATCTCCGCGGCGCTCGGCAACTCCGCCTGGACCATGGCCGCGTTTCTGTTTCTGACCGGCATTGCGCTTTCCCTTCCCGCCCTGCCGGCCGAATGGCTGGCGCAGTTCCGATTGGAGGAACGTTTCGGTTTCAACACGACGACGCAAAGAACATGGTGGCTGGATCGGATCAAGGGTTTCGCGCTGGGCGCGGTGCTTGGATATCCGGTGCTGGTGTTGATCCTGAAAATCTTCGAGTGGACTGGTCCGAACTGGTGGCTCTGGGCGTGGGGTGCATTGATGGCGTTTCAGTTCCTGATGCTAGTGCTGGCGCCGGTGCTGATCATGCCGCTGTTCAACAAGTTCACGCCGCTCGCGGAAGGAACCTTGAAGGAGCGGCTGCTGAAGCTCGCCCTGCGAACTCAATTCCAAGCCCAGAGCATCCAGGTAATGGATGGCAGCAAACGGTCGAAACATTCCAACGCGTTCTTCACCGGCTTCGGGCGCTTTCGGAAAATCGTGCTGTTTGACACGCTGATCCAACAGCTGAGAGAACCGGAACTTGAAGCGGTGCTCGCGCATGAGATCGGGCACTACCGGCTGAAACACATTCCGAAAATGCTGCTCATCTCCGCGATCGGCTCCTGCGCTGCGTTCTACGCCGTGGCCTGGCTCGCGCGACGCGATTGGTTCTATCGCGCGTTTGGATTTGAGCCGGGCAACGTTGCACCGGCGCTGTTGCTCTTCGCAATGCTGGCGGGTGTGGTGACCTTCTGGTTTTCGCCCGTGGCCAACTGGCTTTCCCGCAAACACGAATACGAAGCCGATGCGTTCGCGCGGGCGGTGATGAACGAATCGGAATCGCTGATCGGCGCACTGCGGAAGCTCAACGAAAAGAACCTGAGCAACCTGACACCGCACCCGCTCTTCAGCGGTTTTCATTATTCGCATCCCACTTTGCTGGAACGCGAGGCGGCGTTGCGCGCATGAGAGGAGCCATGACCGAAAAGGAATTTCTGCGAATTGCCGGCCGGCTGATGGGCTGTCCCGCGGCACCCTATCACGAAACGGCGGTCGACGACGAAGTGAAGGCCATCTGCCGCGAAGCCCGCCTGGATTGCAGGACGGATCAATACGGCAACCTGTTCGTCCGGCTGAACACCGCGAAGCGCGGCCGCGCTTTCGCGCTCGCGGCGCACATGGATCATCCGGGATTTGAAATCATTTCCCAACGGGGAACGAAACTGACGGCGCGATTTCTCGGCGGAGTTCCGGACAGCTATTTCAAACCGGGAACGCCGCTGCGTCTCATGCCCGACGGAGCCGCAGCCAGACTGGGCCGGCGCCTCCGTCACCAGGAGAAGCGTTACGAACTCATCGCTTCAACGCCGGGCGCGGCAAAATGTGATTTCGCCGTTTGGGAACTGCCGGATTTCAGGACGGCGAAGGGATTGGTTCACGGCCGTGCGTGCGACGACTTGATTGGCGTCGCCGCGATTCTCGCCACGCTGATTGAACTGAAACGAATGCGTGCGCGCGTGAACGTGATCGGCGTGATTTCGCGCGCGGAGGAAGTTGGCTTTCACGGCGCACTCACCGTCGCGGCCGGAGATATTCTTCCAAAGGACGCTTTAATTGTTTCGCTCGAAACCAGCCGCGAACTGCCGGGTGTGAAAATGGGTCAGGGCGTGATTGTGCGCGTGGGAGATCGCGCGTCGGTTTTCAGCTCTGATGCGACGCGGTTCCTGTCGGAAGTTGGAACACAGCTCGCGAACAATAAACGGAGGCGATTTCAGTTTCAGCGCGCATTGATGAGCGGCGGCACGTGCGAAGCAACGGCGTATCAGGAGTTCGGCTTCGAAACCGCCGCAGTGTGTGTCGCGCTCGGAAATTATCACAACTGCGGACCGAAGGAGCGGATCGCGCCGGAGTTTGTCAGCGTCCAGGACGCGGCCGGCATGGTCGCGCTGCTGGCGCACGCGGCGAGAAGAATGCCGGTATTCCCGAAGCTCGCCGGGAAACTGCCCAAACGCTTGGATGGTTTGCTGCGCGAAGGAAAACGCCGGTTGAAGAGGAATTGAGGCAACCTCGCTAACCTCTGATCTGTCGCTCAACGATTCGCAGCGCGAATCGTTCTACCCGAACCTCGGTCTTTTGATTCCTGCATGGAAGTTGCAGATTCGCGGCGTTCGGAGAGACGTGCCCTGCCGACGCAATTACGATCAACGGCTCTGTTCAGCGGCGGCGCGGGATGCTCCGCGCAACGCCCGAGCCGCCCAAAGTCCGGTGAGGAGAGCGATGCTGCCGCAAATCAAATAAGGCAAAGCATGGCTGCGGTGGTAAACTGCTGCGGCGAAAAATGGACCGAAGATTCGCGCCAAGCTTCCCGCGCTTTGCGCGACGCCAATGGTGGATCCCTGTTCCGTGGCCGGCGCCAGATTCGACAGCAATCCGAAC
>CAMLLE010000229.1 GCA_946480555.1 uncultured Verrucomicrobia subdivision 3 bacterium | reverse complement strand
CTGCGCCTCCGCGGTGAGATGATCCGGAAATGAATTTGGAGAAACGCTATAAAACGGAGCAGTCTTTGCGGTTAACAATCGACCGTGGGAAGCGGGTTGAACCGCAGAGAGCGCAAAAAACGCAGAGGCCGAAGAGCGCTTTCCGCCGCGCTGGATTCGCCAGCAGATTACTTGGCCGGCCCTGCGGCGAAATTGGGATGAAGCGGATTTGGAACCACTTTCCTTGCAGAGGAAATGACCACTAAATCCATGTCCTGCATGGGAACAGCGCCAAGCAGCACTTCATCGCCCAAAACCACTGCACCCACGTAGCATTCGCGGTTCTCAAACTGAACGCGCACGGGGCCCACGTACGGACACAAGGACCGCTTGCCCTCAGCCGTTGTAACTTCCTTTTGCGATGTGGCTTCAAGTTGAAGCTGCAGGCGGACTTCCTCCGGAAGGCACAAGAACAGTGAACCCGTATCGACGAGCGCCTCCACCTCGACACTTCTCAGGTCGGCGCGTTTCGGATTCTCCAGCCGTATTCTTGCGTGAGCAACGCCCCTGATTGCGAATCGGGTTCGTCGCGTCCGTCAGTATTTCGGGACGCTTTGATCAATTTCCTCGGACCAGGCGCTGATGCCGCCTTTCACGCTCTTCAGGTATTTGAAACCTTGTTCGCGCAGGAAGTTCAACGCCTTCATCGAACGTACGCCCGCCTTGCAGTGAATGTAGTACTGCTGGTTCGGATCAAGCTCGGTGAAGCGCTGGTCCAGCTGGCTGAGCGGAACAAGCGGCACGCCGTTCACATGCGCAATCTCGTATTCGTCCGGCTCGCGGACGTCGATGACCTTGATGCCGAGCGCCGGATTCTCCAGCGCCTTCTTCATGTCCTGGACCGTGACTTCGTCGGGATTCGACAGCGGTTGCGCGGGCTCAGGCGTGATGCCGCAGAACATTTCGTAGTCGATCAATTCCTTGATCGTCGGATTCTCGCCGCACAACGGGCACGCGGGATCTTTCCGCAATTTGAGTTCGCGGAACTTCATGTCGAGCGCGTTAAACAGCATCAACCGGCCGATCAAGGAGCTGCCCTTGCCGAGCGCGAGCTTGAGAATTTCTGTGGCCTGAATGCAGCCAATGATTCCGGGAAGCACGCCCAGAACGCCGCCTTCGGCGCAGCTGGGCACCATTCCGGGCGGCGGAGGTTCGGGATACAGGCAACGATAGCAGGGCCCGCCGAGATGCGGGGCGAAAACGCTGGCCTGACCTTCGAAACGGAAAATGGAACCGTAAACGTTCGGCTTGCCCAGCAACACGCACGCGTCATTCGTGAGATAGCGAGTCGGGAAATTGTCCGTGCCGTCCACGACGATGTCGTAGGGACGAATCAGGTCGAGGGCGTTTTCGCTGCTGATGCGTGTTTTGTGAATGACGACTTCGACGTGTGGATTGATGCCGGCAATGGTTTCCTTCGCCGACTCCGCTTTTGAGCGGCCGACATCAGCGTCCGTGTGCAAAATCTGGCGCTGGAGGTTGGAGAAATCGACGGTGTCGAAATCCACAATGCCAAGCTTGCCGATGCCAGCGGCGGCGAGATACATCGCGATGGGCGAGCCAAGACCGCCCGCGCCGATGCAGAGCACACTGGTGGAGCGGATCTTCTTTTGGCCAGCCATTCCCACTTCGGGCAGGATCAAATGCCGCGAGTACCGGCGGATTTCGTCATTGTTCAATTGCATAACTGAAAAGGCGCACGAGCGTATTGCACCGGGAGAATAAATCAAGTCATGCGGGCCAGCAAACGGAGCGGCACTGCGCGCATGGCTCGAAGGCCTTTCCTTTCCGGCGCTTGCAATCCGGTCGGTGGCAATCCATGCTGCCATGCATTGTTTCAATACCAATCGAGTTCCTTACCGGAGCTGACGTGACGGAATGAGCACATTACCTGAAAACGAACTGGACCTGGAAAAGTTGTTTCTCCCCGCATGGGCGCAGGAGCCGGCTTCTTCGAAAAATTACGCCAACTACGAAGCCCGCGAAGAACGGCCCGATCGCCGCGGTGATCGCCGCGAACGCCGTCCAGGCCAGCGTCCCGGTGGCCCCGGCGGTGACCGTCCGCGTCAGGGTGGCGGACATCCAGGTGGACCGCGCGGTGATCGCCGCGGCGGGCCTCGCCCAGGTTTTGCAGGCAAAGGCGGCCCCGGCCGGGACCAGCGCGGTCCGCGGCGCGATGATCGCCGTGACGAACGCCGCGAACGTCCGGAAGCCCCGGCGCCCGCGCCATTGCCGGAAGTGAATCTCAGTTTCGTTCCAGAAGAAACGGGAGTTGATTCCATTGCCCGGCAGATTCGGATGAGCGGCCGCGCCTATCCGTTGTTCGACATCGCGCGTCTCATTCTGCAGAAGCCCGAGCGCCATCAGGTGATGTTCAGCGTGAAGAAGAAGGACGGCGCAGTGGTCCAGCCGCTGTTCGTCTGCGCGCTCGACGACTCGATCTGGCTTTCGGAAGACGCGGCGATCGGCCACGTGTTGAACAAGCATTTCGCCACGTTCTACCAGACGGAACGCACACCGACGGAACCGCCCAAGGGCAAATACACCTTCGTTGCGCAGTGCGGCATGAGCGGCGTGATCCTCGGACCGCCCAACTATCACGATTACCAAAACCAGCTGCGCAAGCTCCACGCGGAGCGTTTTTCGCGCATGCCTTTCGAAATGTTCAAATCGCGCGTCAAGATCGTGCGCGACGAGGAAACCATCAAGAAGTGGGTGGACGAACAGAGTTTCAAAACGGAATACGCCTGCCTGAATGTGCCGGAAGCCACGCGGCTCGCTTCGCGTGAAGCGGTGGACAAACATTTCCGCGAAACGCACAAGGAAGCAATCATCAAGTCCGTCGAATCTCACACCATTGGCGGGAACGCCGCGCGGAACTTGCGCGAACCCGGGCTGGTGCGGCTGGTGCGCCAGGGCTGGGAAGATCAACGCCGTTTCCCGCTGCAGCTGGCAACCACGCTCAGCCAGAAGTTCGCGGGGTTTGGACTCCAGTTCTTCAAGGTCAACAAGACTGTCACGCATGTGTCGGTTGCGCGACCTCACTACCTCGACCTCGAAACGACGCCCGTTTCCGAAGGCGTGAAACGCATTGTGGATTTCATCAATGCGACTCCGAAATGCACGCGGCGCAAATTGATCGAAGCCCTGGCGCCCACACCCAAAGCGGCTCCTGCCGCTCCGGCTCCCGTAGCTCCCGCCGAAGGAAACGCTCCCGCTGCCGAACCCGCAGCGGCACCGGCGCCCGCGGCACCGGCAAACCCAGAACCGACGGCTGAACAAACCGCGTTGATCGCGGATCTGCATTGGCTCATCCATCAGGGCCACGTGATCGAGTTTGCGAACGGCATCATGGAGACGGCGAAGAAGCCGGTGCCGAAACCGCCCAAGCCGGCCAAGGCTGAAGCTCCTGCTGCTGAAACCGTATCGACTGCTCCTGCAGTGGAATCGACCGTGACAACGGAAGCCACGCCCGAAGGCACCGTTCCCGATCTCAGTTCCGAACAAGCGCCGCCATCTCCGGAGATTGCGCAAGCGGAGCAATCCGCCGAAGCCCCGCCAGAAAAGCCGGCTGAATAGCCTCGCTGTAGTGCTGCTGCGATCGCAAACAGCGCCAATCTCCCACGCAAGGCAGGGCGCGTCTCTCCGAGCGCGCCGCGCATTTCGCGTTTCGTCCCATTTGACCGTTCCGATACGGCCCCGGATAGTCTGAGTCATGGAGTCCATGGCGCTGACGCAAAATCCATTCGCCGTGCTGACGTTCATCGTCGCACCGGCAATCCTCACCAACGCCACCAGCGTGCTGGCGATGAGTACGATCAACCGCCTGCTGCGCACGCGCGAACGCATGCGCCAGCTGTACGGCGATGCCCAAACACCAGCGCATCGGAACAGCGCCCCATTCCTCGAGCAGGTCAATCGCGTGGAACGTCAGGGCATCTTGCTGCTGACCGCGCTGCGCTGGATTTACGTCGCGCTCGGGGCGTTCGCTGCCGCCAGTTTGATCACACTGGTCGGAGCACTGCTCGGGCATCGGGAAGCGACGACACTGGTCCACCTGGTGATCGGCGCGGGCCTGGCCCTCGGATTCGTTGGCGTGGGTGGTTTGGTTTCCGGCTGTTTCAATCTGTTCCGCGCGACGCAACTCTCGTTGATGAGCATTCGCGAGGAAGCGAAGCTGATCCGTGCCCAAGACAGAACGATTCCGCCCAAAGTCGGCATCATGTGAGGCGGTTCGAAGTTGGATGTTGGATGTTTCCCTTGCCCTGACTGGGCACTTTCCCCCGTGCGCTTGCCAAACCGGTATGTTTACGCTTCCCTTGAGCCACATTTATGACGCAATGGCGCTGCCTTTCGGTCGCTTTTGGGATGCTGCTGGCGGGAACTCTTTGGGCCCGGCAGGAGACGGCGGAAATCACCCTGGATTGGGTGGCAAAGCGAGCCGAACAGCGCGCCCAGAAGCCGTTCCGTTCGCCGCGCGCGGATCTCCCAGAAATCCTCAAGGCTTCCAATCTCGATTACGACAAATATCGCGAGATCGAGTTCCGCCACGACAAGGCGCTCTGGACGACAGAAGATCTCCCGTTCCGCGTAGAATTCTTTCATCCTGGCTATCTCTACGAGGAACCGGTTCACCTGCATGAATTCACACTCACCGCCATGCAGCCGATCCGCTTCATGCAGGACTGGTTCAACTACCGCGGGCTGAACATTCAGAAACAGATTCCGGTGAACACGGGCTACGCTGGTTTTCGTCTGGTGCACGAGTTGAACGAGCGCGGCAAATGGGATGAGCTCGGCGCGTTTTTGGGAGCGAGTTATTTCCGGCTGCTCGGCAAAAGCCAGCGCTACGGCCAGTCCGCGCGTGGCCTTGCGATCGACTGCGGCGAACCGGATCGGCCCGAGGAATTTCCCATCTTCACCGACTGGTGGCTCGGCAAGCCGGATCGGGGCGCGGACCGCCTGAAGCTTTACGCCATTCTGGACAGCGTCAGCTGCGCCGGCGCTTACGAGATGATCATCATTCCCGGCGAGACGACCATTTGCGATGTTCGCGCGCGGCTCTATTTCCGCGACGAGGCAAACGTTCGTCCGGTGAATCCCAATCGTAAGATCATCAAAACCGTGGGCATCGCGCCGCTCACGAGCATGTTCTGGTTCGGCAAATCTTCGGAACGCCGCTTCAACGAGTATCGCCCGGAAGTTCACGACAGCGACGGCTTGCTGATCCAGATGACCAACGGCGAAACGCTCTGGCGCCCGCTGAACAACGCCAACGAAATGCGGCATCAGAAGTTCGCCGCCAAATCCATTCGCGGCTTCGGCCTGCTGCAGCGCGAGCGCGACTTCGCCGCGTACCAGGACTTGTTCAACCACTATCATCAAGTGCCGAGCGTCTGGGTCGAAGCGCGCGATTGGGGTGAAGGCGAGGTTCACCTGGTCGAGCTCAGCACGCATTACGAAGGCTTGGACAACATCGTCGCGTTCTGGGATCCGAAGGAGAAACCGCGGCCGATGGAGCCGTTCAACTTCAGCTACACGCTGCATTGGACCCGAGACGAGGCGGAGATGAAGCTCGCGCGCCAGGACAAGGTGATCGCCACCCGCATCGGCGTGGAAACGCGCGATCCTCAGCGGCGGCAGTTCGCCATTGATTTCGCCGGGCCGAAACTTAACACGCTGACGGAATCCACGCCGCCGATCGCCGTGGCGAGCT
>CAMLLE010000228.1 GCA_946480555.1 uncultured Verrucomicrobia subdivision 3 bacterium | reverse complement strand
CTTTCGCCGCAGTTCAAGCATTTGTAGCAGGCGCCGTTGCGGACGGCGACGTGGCCGCAGTTCGGGCACGTGGGCGCGTCCTGCTGGAAGTGCGCCACGGAATCGCTGAGGCTCTTGATCGCGCGTTCACCGTGGCCGTTGGACTTGCTGGTTTTCACGTTGAGCACTTCAGTGTCTTCCGCGATCTGCAACTCAGGCACCGGCCGGTTCACCTTTTTTTTTACCTCTTCCATGAGGCCGGGAATGGCGAGTTCAGGCTGGCGCACCGCGGTGTTCTGTTCGCGATAGCCCGGGATGAACTGCAGCGCCATCCAACGGAAGACGTAATCGGTGATGGAAGCCGCATTGCGAATCTCCGGATTCTTGGTGAAGCCGGAGGGTTCGAAACGCTGATGCGCGAACTTCTTCACGAGCGCTTCCAACGGAACGCCGTATTGCAGCGCCAGGCTGGTGAGCGTGCCGATGGTGTCCATGAGACCGCCGATGGTGGAACCTTCCTTCGCCATGGTGATGAAGAGTTCGCCCGGCGCGCCGTCTTCAAAGAGGCCGACCGTGAGATAACCTTCGTGACCCGCGATGTCGAACTTGTGCGTGACGGCGGTGCGGGTTTCGGACAACCGGCGGCGCAACGGTTTGCCAGCCTCGTCGCGCAATCTCGCCACCTGCTGTTCGAGTTCGCGGACCTTGCTGTCCAGATTCGCGGATTCGCCGGCGGCTGCTTTGTCGCCGCCTTCGTTGGTTTTCTTCGTGTTCAACGGCTGCGAACGCTTCGAGCCGTCGCGATAAATCGCCACGCACTTCAATCCCATCTTCCAGGCCTGCACGTAGGCATCGCGAATGTCCGCCGCGGTGCTGTCGTTCGGCATGTTGACGGTCTTGGAAATGGCGCCGCTGATGAACGGCTGGGCTGCGCCCATCATTTTCAGGTGCGCCATGTAATTGATGCTGCGCTTGCCGCGATACGGTTTGAACGCGCAATCGAACACCGCCAGATGCTCGGGCTTGAGACCGCTGCGAACTGTGGCGCCGTTTTCCTCAACGTCTTCAATGGTATCGAACTTCTCGATGTGGGCGACGATCGCTTCGATTTCCTTCGTGCTGTAGCCGAGGCGTTGCAGCGCCTGGCCTACCGTGCGGTTCACGATCTTCAACATGCCGCCGCCGGCGAGCAGTTTGTATTTCACCAGCGCGATGTCGGGCTCCACGCCGGTCGTGTCGCAATCCATCAAGAACGCGATCGTGCCAGTCGGCGCGAGCACAGTGACCTGCGCGTTGCGATAACCGACTTTCTGGCCGCGTTCCAAGGCGCCGTTCCAGCATTTGCGCGCTTCGTCTTTCAGGTAACCGAATTCTTCACTCGGATGAATGTCTTCCACCGAATCGCGATGCAGCTTGATGACGTTCAGCATGGATTCGACGTTGTCCTTGGCGAGAGGCTTTGGAATGTGCGCGCAACGTGCGTCGCGGTATCCAGCAAACGCGCCGACTGATCCGGCGATTTCTGAGCTTTGCTCGTAGGCGTGCCCCGTCATGATCGAGGTCAATGCACCGGCCAGCGCGCGGCCTTCATCGGAATCGTAGGGCAATCCGTAGCTCATGATGAGCGAACCGAGATTGGCGTAACCGAGTCCGAGCGTGCGGAAGATGTGCGAATTCTCGGCAATTTCCTTGGTCGGATAGCTGGCGTTGTCCACCAGGATTTCCTGCGCCGTGATGTAGATGCGGATGGCAGCTTTGTAGCGCTCCACGTCGAACGTGCCATCGTCGCGTTTGAACTTCATCAGGTTCAACGACGCGAGATTGCACGCCGTGTTGTTGATGAAAACGTATTCGGAACACGGATTGGTGGAATGGATCGGCTCCGTGCCCTTGCACGTGTGCCATTTCTGGATCGCACCGTCGTACTGCAGACCGGGATCGCCACAGATCCAGGTGCCTTCCGCGATCTTGTTCAACAGCGTGTTCGCATCCTTTTTCTGGAGCTGCTTTCCGCTGCAAACGGATTTCGTCCACCATTCCTTGCCGTCGATGGCGGCCTGCATGAATTCATCGCTGGCGCGGACGGACAGGTTTTCGTTCTGATACATGACGCTGCCGTAAGCATCGCCGTTGTAGGAGCCGTCGTAGCCCTGCTCGATCAAAGCCCAGGCTTTCCGCTCTTCGCGTTGCTTGGCGTCGATGAATTCCTCGATGTCGCCGTGCCAGTCGCGGAGCGTGTTCATTTTTGCGGCGCGACGGGTTTTGCCGCCGGACTTCACCACGTTCGCAACCTGATCGTAAACCTTGAGGAACGACATGGGGCCGCTGGGCCGTCCGCCGCCGCTCAGCTTTTCCTTGCTGGAACGAATGGGGGAAAGATCGGTGCCGGTGCCGGAACCGAACTTGAACAGCATCGCTTCGCTGTAAGCGAGGTGCATGATCGATTCCATGTTGTCATCGACGGACTGGATGAAGCACGCGCTGGTCTGCGGATATTCGTATTGGGTGGAAGCGCGTTCCGCCTGGCCGGTCTTGCGATTGATCACCCAGTTGCCCTTGCTGGAGCTTTTGCCAACGCCGTATTGATGATACAGGCCGACGTTGAACCAGACCGGCGAGTTGAAGGCACCGTATTGATTTACGCAAAGCCATGTCAGTTCGTCGTAGAACACTTCGCCGTCAGTCTTGCTGAAGTAACCGTCCTTCACGCCCCAGTCCGCAATCGTGCGGCAGATGCGATGGATGAGCTGGCGCACGGAAGTTTCGCGTTCGGAAGTGTTCTGCTCGCCGTAGAAATATTTGGAAACGACCACCTTGGTCGCAAGGACGGACCAGGATTTCGGAACTTCGACGCCTTCCTGCTTGAAGATGACCTTGCCGGCATCATCGGTAATTTCCGCCACGCGCTTGTCCCATTCGATCTGATCGAACGGCTTGACTTGGGCGCTACTGAAAACGCGGTCCACGCGCAACGATTTCCGGGCGGATCCGTTGCTGGATTTGGCGTTGCGGGCAGCAGCCACGGGGGCTGAGCGGCGGCGATGCTGCCGGGGGGCAGAGGGCAAGACTTCCTCGCGTGCGTCGATCATGGTTGGCTATTCCTTTCCCTGTCTCCCGGGGAGCGAAAGACAGACGAGTTTTTGACTGGTTTTTGGTAAATTTGGACTATTCCGACGCTTCATCCAGAGTCGAAAACACCCCAATTAGTTGGGGAGCGCCGCAACTCTATCACTACACATGGTGCCGCCAAGAAAATTTTCCAAAAAAATCTTAAGCGAGTTGTTCGCGTCACAAAATCGTCACATTTGAGCACAAAAATCCCGGTTTTCCACAGCTTATTCCCAGCGGTGAATAAGTTTGGAGACGCAGGAAAACACCTCTGCTTATGAAATTGAAGTTCGGGGCCCGATCTGCACAAAAGGACGTTCATCGGAACAGAAATTCTGAGGTGGAACTTCCTGTTGAAATCCAAGTGATCGCCGCACCAAACGCTGCAGCATTCCATCGTTCCGGATCAACCACCGGAAAAGCCAGAAGGGCAACAGAACGTAGCGAAGCCAACGAAGGGACCAACGCAAGATTCAGCGCGGGTGCGGCGACCGGTGCGTTCCAAGTTTCCCAATCCTCAAACCAGCATGCCTCTGAATCGAAGCGCGAAAAAGGCGGCTCCACTCGGAGCCGCCTGAACCTAACTAACCACCATTACAAGGAACCGGGGCAACATATTTTCCGAATCCGAAACGACAAATAGGGTCTTCACCCCAAACTGTTTATCAAGGTGTGGATGGTCTTCGGGATCGCCGGTTTTGCGCAGGTCGTCCTCCGCTGGGCGGACCATTATCGCGGCCTGTTGTGAAAAACTTGCCGTCGCCAGACTACAGATTTTCCGGATGCTGCAGCAACTCAGCCACGCGCGACAGCAAGCGCCCAGCCGCACCGCCATCGAGAACACGGTGATCGAAGCTCAGGGTCAGATTGGCTTCCATCACCGGAACGAACTGCTCCTTCGCGACGTCCCAATGCGGCTTGCGCCGCGCAGCACCCATGCCGAGCACCAGCGTTTGTTCCGGGAGGGGAATTGGCGTGGCCCATTCCAATCCAAACGTGCCGAAGTTCGTCACTGTTGCGATCGACCCGCCAGTGGCGTCGGCCGGAAGCTTCCGCAGCCGCGCCAGTTCAACCAGTTCGTTATATGCGGCAATCAAGTCGGTGAGCGAACGTTTGTCAGCATTGCGGAGCACGGGAACGAGCACCCCGTCTTCCACTTCAACGGCGAATCCGAGATCGATTGACGGCGGATGAACAATCTTGCTGCCCACCAACCGGCCGGCTGGGGCGCTGTTTTCCGAAAGTGCGACCGCCAAAGCTCGCAGCGCGCATAATGCTGGACCGGGTTTGGGCCGCGCCACTTTGCGGTGCTCGAACAAGGGCTCCAGGCACACCGGCAAGCCAACGTGTGCAATCGGCCTCGTCCAGCTGCGCCGCATCGCATCGGCCACCGCCACCCGCATGGTGGAAGCCTGACTCAGCTGATGTCTTTCCAAATGCGCGATGAACTTCTCGAAATCCTGAATCGTGACACGTCCGGCTGCGCCACTGCCCGCGATGCCAGCGAGATCAGCCGCATGCAGACCGAGTTCGTTGATGCGGGCCTTCATTCGCGGCGACATGTAGCTGGCGCCCGCGGCATTGGCTGGCACCGGCAAGCCCCGCACCGTCGGTTGAACGCGCTTGGTCGTGCCTTCAACGTAAGCCTTCTCCTGCGGTTCGGGTGCGTCGTCGCCGTTCTTCGATGCTGATGAAGGCTGGTCCAGTCCCATCCGTTGAACTTCAGCGTCACTCGCCTCGAAGTAACCCAGCACGGCGCCAACCGGATAACTTTCACTCAGACGGGCCAGGAATTGATCCACCTTGCCCCGGCACGGTGACGTCACATTCATCGTCGCCTTGCTGGTTTCTACTTCGATGATGTCCTGGTCGGCTTCGACAGAATCACCGGGTTTGACCAGGAAGCTGACGATGGTGGCCTCGGCGATGGATTCGCCGAGCTGTGGCATGATGATCGGGATTTGAGGCATGGCAGGCGTGATCAGGCGATCATTGTCTCAGGAGGTTTCTCGCTGCGGCGGCGATGCGGCGTCCGGTAGGGCGATGGGCCGCCCAAAGGTTTGGATGATACGGAACGGGCGTGTCCTTTGCATTGAGGCGTTGGGGCGGTGCATCCAACAAACCGAAACCTTCCTGCGCCACGCGCGCGACGACTTCTGCGGTGACGCCGCCCCAGGGCCAGGCTTCGCCCACGCACAGTAAACGCCCCGTGCGGGCGACCGAGGCCATCACCGTGTCCGTGTCCAGCGGTTTCACGGAACGCAGATCGACAACCTCGATCTGGTAACCTTCCAGCGCCAGTTCATCTGCCGCGGCGAGAGCTTCGTGAACCATGGCGCTGTAAGCCACGATGGTCATGTCACGCCCTTCGCGGGTGATGCGCGCCTTGCCGGTGGGCAACGCTTCGGTCGGCAGCTTTTCCGCCTTGAGATGATAATAGAGCAGCTTGTGTTCGCAGAAGATGACCGGGTCATCGATGGCCACCGCTTCGAGCAACATGCTGTAAGCATCTTCTACCGTGGCCGGCGTCATCACCACCAATCCGGGGTAATGCGCGTAAATCGTCTCCATCGTCTGGCTGTGAAACGGGCCGCTGCCGGAGGTGCCGCCGCAAGGAAGGCGGACCGTGATGGGACAGCTGACTTTGGTCCGCCAAAACAACGTCGCGGCCTGGTTCACGATCTGATTAAAG
>CAMLLE010000227.1 GCA_946480555.1 uncultured Verrucomicrobia subdivision 3 bacterium | reverse complement strand
GCACGGCGGAGCGCGTCCCAGCGCCCCGGCGAAGCTGCAGCCGAAGATGGCGTGAAGTGCGAATGAAACCCGTGTTGCTGGCCCATTGCACGGCTGTTAAGGTTACGCCATGAGCGCCACTGAAGTAATTGAGCAGATCAAGCAGCTGCCGCGCGTCGAGCAGGAACAGGTGTTCGCCTTTGTTCGAACCCTGGCCAGCTCTATGGAAGTCCGAGAGGCACCCGGGGTGCGATACATGGATCCGGAGAAGGCCAAAGCCGCCAGCCAGGAAATCTTTTCAAAGCACGCGGAGTTGTTTCGCAAGCTGGCTCAATGACCTGTGCGGGAACCCGAGTTTTTAACCTTGGCGATCGTCTCTCAGTTGCATGCCGATTCGCTGGCGATGTTCGGCGGCAGCGACGGAATTCGTGAACCGGGATTGCTGGAGTCGGCGCTCGCTTCCGCAAGGAACACTTACCTGTATGGCTACGGCGACCTGTTCGAGATAGCCGCCAGCTACGCATTTCACATTGCCGAATCGCAGGCGTTCATCGATGGCAACAAGCGCACCGCAGTTGCAGCAGCGCTGACGTTTCTTGCCGGAAACGGGGTAAAGCTTCCCAATCTCGACGAGCTCAAACTCTATGACGCAATGATTCGCATTGCCGCAAAATCGATGTCCAAAGCGGAACTGGCTGCATTCTTCCGCCAACAACAAGCCCAAGTGCAATGACTCTCACCGAATCCAATCCGCCATCCGCAACCGGCAATCCGCAATCGAAGGAAGTGGTCATCGCCGTCCGCGGGCTCACCAAGGTCTTCAAGGATTTCTGGAACCGTCCCAAGGCGCGCGCTGTGGACAACGTCGATTTCGAAGTGCGGCGCGGGGAAGTGTTCGGTCTGCTCGGACCGAACGGCTCCGGCAAATCGACGACCGTGAAGCTTCTGCTCGGTTTGTTGCACCCGACCAAGGGCCACATCGAGGTGTTCGGCCGCTCGCCGCGCGACGTGAAGACCAAGTCGCGCATCGGTTACCTCCCGGAAGAATCGTATCTCTACCGCTACCTGAATTCGCGCGAGACGCTGGATTTCTTCGGCAACCTTTTCCAGCTCCCAAAAGAGGATCGCAACAACCGCGCGGAACAGTTGCTGGAAATGGTCGGCTTGAACCAGACCCGCACCCGCGCCGTGGGTGAATTCTCCAAGGGCATGCAGCGGCGCATTGGTTTGGCGCAGGCACTGATCAACGATCCAGATCTAGTCATTCTCGATGAACCGACGGCCGGTCTCGATCCGATCGGCTGCCGCGAAGTGAAGGATTTGATTCTCGCGCTCGCCAAGCGCGGCAAGACCGTGATTCTCAGCAGTCATTTGCTTTCGGACGTGGAAGATGTTTGCGATCGCGTGGTGATTTATTACGGCGGCAAGATTCAGGCGATGGGCACGCTGAAGGAACTGCTGGCAAAACCCGACGCGGTGCGCATTACGACGCCGGTGCTGCCGCGGGAAACGATGGAACGCGTGCTGGAGGTCATTCGCAAGGACGTGAGCATGGATCGCGTGCGCATTGATAATCCTACGCAGAACCTGGAAAGCTATTTCCTCGACGTTGTCCAGAAAGCGCGCGCGGCGCAGGAAACCAGCGGCGCCCAATCCGGCGCGCGCGTGGCTGCCTATCTGCGTGGCAATGCGGAAACGGGACAAACCGCCGATCGCGTTCTCGAACGGCTCACGGTGAGCACCGCTGCTGCGGAAACTCCAGCTGCAATTCAACCTGCGGCACCCAGCGCAAACGAACAAAAGCTCGAAGCGTTGACGAAGCTTTCTGAACCTTCGCCCCAGGCGGCAGCACCAGCGGTTCCTCCGGATGAAAAGAAGGTCGATCTTTCCAAAGCGGACGAGAAGCTTTCCTCGCTGCTCGGCGGCGGACCCAAGTCGTAGATCATGCAACGCCTGCTCGCCATTGCCTGGTTGACGTGGAAAGCCGCGCTGCGCTTCCGGCTGTTTCTCGTGCTGGCGGCCTTGCTGATCGCGGCCGTGGTGGGGCTGCCGGTCTTGATCAAGGATGACGGCACGGCGCGCGGCTTCACTCAAATTCTGCTGACCTACACGTTGAGCGTCATCACTGGCTTGCTCGGCCTTTCCACGCTCTGGCTCTCGTGCGGCACACTGGCGCGGGACATTGAGGAAAACCAGATTCAGGTCGTCGCGACGAAGCCTGTCGCGCGCTGGCAGATATGGCTCGGCAAATGGCTGGGCATTGTTTCGCTTAACGCGGCGTTGCTCGCGATCGCCGGGCTTGGCGTTTACCTGCTCCTGCAGTGGCGCGCCACGCGGTTGCCGGCGGCGGAACAAGCCATTCTCAAGAACGAAGTGCTGGTTGCCCGTGGTTCGGCCCGTCCTGACGACGTTTCCCGCCAGGTTGCGGAAGACACGGAACGCCTGCTTCAGGACAAGCTGAAAGGCACGTCGGGATTAACCCGGGATGAAGTGAAGGAAGTTCGCAACCAGCTTTTCGAACAGTTGAAAGCCGAGCATCAAGTCGTTCCACCCGGCTATGTGAAAGCGTGGGAGATTGACCTCGGCCTGGCCCGCCAATTCCTTAAAGACAAGCCGCTCCAGCTGCGGGTGAAGTTCAACTCCGCCGAGAAGAGCCCGACCGGCACCTTCGCCGCCATGTGGCGCGCGGGCACACCGCAAAAGACCGAACTCTGGGGAACGCCCGAGCCGCTGAGCCTCGCGCCGGATACATTCCACGAAATCGAGATCGCGCCGAACACCTTCGATGAAAACGGGATTCTCCGCGTGGAATTCTGGAATCGAAACAACACGACGCTGCTCTTCCCCCTGGAGGAAGGCATCGAGGTGCTTTACCGGGAAGCCGGGTTTGGGCTGAACTTCACGCGAGGGCTGGGAATCATTTTTTGCTGGATGGCGCTGCTGGCAGCCGTCGGGCTGTTCGCCGCCGCGTTCCTCTCCTTTCCCGTGGCCGCCTTCTTCGCGCTCGGCATGCTGATCATGGCATTTTCGAGCGGCACGCTGGCGACCGTGGTCGAGGAAGGGACGATCATGAGCGTAAATAGCGAGACGGGCGAAAGGGGCTTCTCAATGTTGGATTACGTTGTCGTGCCCGCTTTCAAAGGTGCGCTGGTCATCATCAATCTTGCGCGCGACTTCTCCCCGATCGAAGCACTCAGCACCGGCCGCAGCATCACCTGGGCGCAGCTCGGGCGAGCACTGCTGCAGATCGTCATCGTGCTGGGTGGAATCATCGCACTGCTCGGCATCGGCATTTTCAACCGGCGCGAACTGGCCGCCCAAGGAAACCAATGAACGCGCGCCTGAAGAAAATCCTGCTGCTCGTTCTCGCCCTCGCGCTGCTGCTGGGAACGTCGCGCATCCAAAACTCCCTGAACCACGACCGCCAGCGGCTCGGGTTGACGCGTGTTCAACCGCTGGAAAACGCGCCGCCAATGCTGGCGTTCGTGACCGTCGCGCTCGGCGGTTTTCGCGGGCTCATTTCCAACATGCTCTGGATCCGCGCCAACGATCTCCAGGAACAGGACAAGTTTTTCGAGATGGTCCAGCTCGCCGATTGGATCACCAAGATGGAACCGCATTTCTCCACCGTCTGGCAGCATCAGGCGTGGAACATGGCTTACAATATTTCCGTGAAGTTCAAGCAGACCGCGCCGGGCGAATATCCCGACCGCTGGCGCTGGGTGAAACGGGGCATCGAACTCGTTCGCGACGAAGGACTCGTTTACAACCCGAACGATGTCGGTCTCCATCATCAGATCGCCTGGATCTTCCAGCACAAGCTCGGCGCGGCGCTGGACGATGCCAACATGTATTACAAGACGAAGTGGATGGAGGAGATGACCAACGTCTTCGGCATGGACCTTCAGGAAGGATTGGAGCAGTTGCGCAATCCGCAGACGGACGATCAGAAGCGCCGGGCGGCATTGCTGCGCGAGCATTACAAGATGGATCCGGAACTGATGAAGCGCGTCGATGACCGTTACGGCCCGCTGGAATGGCGCCTGCCGGAAGCGCACGCGATTTACTGGGCGGCGCAGGGAATCGAACGTTCGAAGAACAATCCCGTGCGGCCGAGCAACGAAGATTTGATGCCGCTGCGCCGCGTCATTTACCAGTCCATGTTGCTCAGCTTCCAGCGTGGCCGGCTGGTGCCTTACCGGTTTTCCGGCAACATCGATTTCGGCCCCAACCTCGACATCATTCCAAACGTAAGCTGGTCCTACGAAGAGCACATGCGGGAGGAGCCGGACAGCCGGGACAACATCAGCAACGGCCATCGCAGCTTTCTGCGCCAGGCTGTTTACACGCTCTACGTTTACAACCGCATGGCTGAGGCACGCCGCTGGTTCAAGTATCTGGGTGACACCTATCCAAACAAACCGGTGATCGATGGCGATCCGAATTCGTTCCCGCGGAATCTGACGTTGGAAGAATACGCCCTCAGCAATCTCCAGATCGACATCAACGAAACCTCGCGCGATCGCATAAAGGGCGCCATCGAAGGCATGCTCGTGAACAGCTATCTCTCCCTGATCGAAGGTCAGGACGAACGCGCCGTGGGATTGCGGCTGCTGGCCGGCCAGATCTGGGCCACCTATCGAAAAAAGATTCCGGACGAGCGCTGGTCGGCGATCGGTTTGCCAACCATTGAAGAAACGAGCCGCACGATTCTCACGAGTCTCATGGACGAGAAGGAAGGACTCACACCCGAAGCGCGCGCGGTGCTGCGGACGGAACTGGGAATCGCCGCTCCCGCGGCCGGCACCAACGCCGTCAACTCGGTCACGCAGCCGTAACCGCTGTCATGCGTCCGGCCAAACCTGCTGTCCTGGAAGTTTCAAACCTGCGCATCGAACGCAGCGGGACGGTGATTCTCAATGACGTTTCCTGGCGAATTGCGAGGGGCGAACATTGGGTCATTCTCGGCGCCAATGGTTCTGGCAAGACTTCGCTGCTCAGCGCGCTCACCGGTTATCTCATGCCCACAGCCGGTGAAATTTCTCTGCTTGGCGAACACTATGGCGAAAGCGACTGGCGCGAATTGCGGTTGAAGATCGGCATTGTCAGTTCCACCGTGCGCCAGATGATGGCCGATTCTGAACCGGCGTTGGACACGGTCGTCAGCGGCAAATATGCGATGATCGACTTCTGGGGACGCCCGCGCCGGGAAGATCGTCGCAAAGCAGAGTCGATTCTCAGGCAAATCGAATGCTCCGCATTGCGCGACCGCCCTTGGGGCGTGCTGTCCCAAGGCGAACGCCAGCGCATCCTGATTGGCCGGGCATTGATGGCAAATCCGCAGTTGCTCATTTTGGATGAACCGTGCGCCGGACTGGACCCCGCCGCGCGCGAACAGTTTCTGGGGTTCATCGAACGCCTCGGAAGGCGGCGCAACGGTCCAACGCTGGTGCTGGTGACGCATCACGTGGAAGAGATCATGCCGGTATTCAGCCATGTGTTGCTGTTGCGAGACGGCCAGGCGCTTGGCGCGGGAGAGAAGAAGCGAATGCTAACGACGAGGCAGCTTGAGAAAACATTCGCAGCACCGCTTCAGCTGCAATCCAATCGCGGGCGTTACCAGCTGAAAGTCAGCCTGCGTCCCGGTGTTGCGATTTGAATCGGTGGGACGCGTCGCTCCGCGCGCGCCGGAGGGAACCTGCGCCGTAATTGTATGGGAGAGGCTTAACGCAAAGTCGCCAAGATCCAAAAGGCGCAAGGACCGAATGAAGCTACGTCGGCTAGAGCGGTTACCAGAAGAAATTTCCGACAAC